>NZ_PNCP01000017.1:0-78699 GCF_005886115.1 Pseudoalteromonas sp. S4492 | reverse complement strand
CTCGCACCTCGTTCCTCACATCTCGCACCTCGTTCCTCACATCTCGCATCTCGTCCCTCGCATCTCGTCCCTCGAATCGCCTTTTTTCTCCCCTTATCTTGATTTTATTCTTATTGTCGCCATATCTACTCAGTAGTTTAATTTTCGTGATTTTTTCGGGGTTAAACTAAAGTTTACGGCTGATTTTTAAATTTTCTTGCTGAAAATCCATATCTTCACACACAGAAGGTTTGATGTTGCGCAGACTCTGGTATGATAGCGCACGAAATAAGCGGTGTTTTGAACAGCGTACTGATAAATTGTTAATTAATATGCCCTACATCATGAGCATAAGCGCATATTAATTATCAATTGAAGAAAGTGGGTTAGCTAATGACTAGCTAACAAAGAATATATTGTAACGGTTTTATCATGATATCTAATTTATTTACCAAGATTTTTGGTAGTCGCAATGACCGCACTATTAAAAACCTAAGAAAGACGGTCGCACTGATCAATGCGCTTGAAACGCAATTAGAAGCGCTTTCTGATGAAGATCTAAAAGCAAAAACAGCAGAATTTAGAGAGCGTTACGATAACGGACAAATCCTAGATGACATTTTACCAGAAGCATTTGCTGTGGTACGTGAAGCATCTAAGCGTGTAAACGGCATGCGTCACTTCGACGTACAGCTACTAGGTGGTATGGTTTTACATCAAGGTCGCATTGCAGAAATGCGTACTGGTGAAGGTAAAACACTAACTGCAACATTACCTGCATACCTTCGCGGTTTAACAGGTAAGGGTGTTCACGTAATTACCGTGAATGACTATCTTGCAAAACGTGACGCCGAAACTAACCGCCCATTATTTGAATTCTTAGGCCTAACAGTTGGCTGTAACGTACCTGGTATGATGCCGCAGCAAAAGAAAATCGCTTACGCTGCTGACATTACTTACGGTACCAATAACGAATTTGGCTTTGATTATCTTCGCGATAACATGGCATTTAGCATTGAAGAACGTGTACAACGCCCACTTTACTACTCAGTAGTGGATGAGGTGGATTCAATCCTAATCGATGAAGCGCGTACGCCGCTAATTATCTCAGGTCCAGCTGAAGACAGCTCTGAGCTTTACATCGAAATCAATAAAATCGTGCCAGAACTTGAGCTACAAGAAAAAGAAGATGAAGAAGGCGTTGAAGGTGACGGCGACTTCACTATCGATGAAAAATCTAAGCAAGTTCACTTAACTGAACGTGGTCAAATTAAAGTAGAAGAACTATTGATTGAGCGAGGCTTAATTCAAGAAGGTGATTCACTTTACTCAGCTTCAAGCATCACATTATTAAGCCATGTGTATGCGGCACTTCGTGCTCACAAGCTATATCAAAAAGACGTTGATTACGTTGTTAAAGAAAACGAAGTTATCATCGTTGATGAGCACACTGGCCGTACAATGGAAGGTCGTCGTTGGTCAGAAGGCTTACACCAAGCTGTTGAAGCGAAAGAAGGTGTACGCATTCAAAACGAAAACCAAACATTGGCATCAATCACATTCCAAAACTACTTCCGTTTATACGAAACACTAGCGGGTATGACAGGTACAGCAGACACAGAAGCGTTTGAGTTCCAGTCTATCTATGGTCTAGATACAGTAGTAATGCCAACTAACAAGCCGATGATCCGTGATGATCGTGCTGACCTTGTCTACTTAACACAAGAAGAAAAGTACGAAGCCATTCTTGCTGATATCAAAGATTGTCAAGAACGCGGCCAACCAGTACTTGTGGGTACTATTTCTATCGAAAGTTCTGAGTACTTATCGCAGTTCTTACGTAAAGAAAAAATTAAGCACAACGTACTAAATGCTAAGTTCCACGCACAAGAAGCTGACATCGTTGCCGATGCAGGTTTACCAGGCACAGTAACCATTGCGACTAACATGGCCGGTCGTGGTACCGATATCGTGTTAGGTGGTAACTGGCACAGCGAAGTTGAAAAGCTAGAAAACCCAACTGATGAACAAATCAAAGCGATTAAAGATGAGTGGCAAAAACGCCACGATGCAGTAATCGAAGCGGGTGGTTTACACATCATTGGTACTGAGCGTCACGAATCTCGTCGTATCGATAACCAGCTACGTGGTCGTTCTGGTCGTCAAGGTGATGCTGGTTCAAGCCGTTTCTACCTATCAATGGACGACGCGCTAATGCGTATCTTCGCTGGTGAGCGCATGACTAACATGATGCGTAAACTAGGTATGCAACGCGGCGAAGCAATTGAGCACCCTTGGGTTAACCGCGCAATCGAAAACGCACAACGTAAAGTTGAAGCACGTAACTTCGACGTTCGTAAACAATTACTTGAGTACGATGATGTAGCAAACGACCAACGTCGTGTTGTTTACTCACAACGTAACGAGCTTCTTGAAGAAGGCGATATTTCAGAAACTATCACTGCCATTCGCAGCGATGTACTAAACGGTACAATTGATCAATACATTGCACCGCAAAGCTTAGCTGAAATGTGGGATATCCCAGGCCTTGAAGAGCGCTTAAAACAAGATTTCTTAATCGAGCTGCCAATTTCACAATGGTTAGCTGACGATAACAAACTATACGAAGAGAAACTTCGTGAGCGTATCGAAGAAGCGGTTGAGCAAGCATACAAGCAAAAAGAAGAGATGGTAGGCGAGTCTGTACTACGTCAATTCGAAAAAGCGATTATGCTACAAAGCCTAGACCAACATTGGAAAGATCATTTAGCTGCGATGGACCACCTTCGTCAAGGTATCCACTTACGTGGTTACGCACAGAAGAATCCTAAGCAAGAGTACAAGCGTGAATCATTCGAACTATTCTCTGAAATGCTTGAGAACTTAAAAATCGACGTTGTGGGTATTTTAAGTAAAGTACAAGTTCGCGCTGAAGAAGATGTTGAGAAAGTTGAAGAGCAACATCGCCGTAGCGAAAATGCACCGCGCGAATACCAACACGAAGAAGCTGAGCACATTGGTGGCGAATTACCTCAAGGTGCTGTAGTAACTCAACGTGCAGAGCCAAAAGTTGGCCGTAACGAGCCGTGCCCTTGTGGTTCAGGTAATAAATTTAAGCAGTGTTGCGGTAAATTAAAATAACCAAAACACGGTGATAAAAAGCGACGCTTGCGTCGCTTTTTTTATGAATAAGGAAACAACAAATGACTAAAAAAGTAGTGCATGTTGCAGTCGGTGTTATTTATAAAGATCAGCAATTATTTATTTGTAAGCGCCCAGACGACAAACATCAAGGCGGCTTATGGGAATTCCCAGGTGGTAAAGTAGAACAGGGCGAAAGCGTGTTTGCAGCGTTACAGCGTGAGCTATTAGAAGAAGTAAACCTAACCGTAAATGGTAGTGAAGAGCTGATGGTTATTGAACATGACTACGGCGATAAATGCGTACGCTTAGATGTGCACATTGTTGATGATTTCACTGGCACGGCTCATGGTGCAGAAGGCCAACAAGGTAAATGGGTTGCACTTAGCGAGCTTGATGATTACAGCTTCCCAGCCGCCAATGTTGAGATTATCGAAAAGATAAAGAAAAAGTATCAAGGGTAAATAACCAAAGTTAGCGAGGGGAAGCTTGTAGGTGTGAAGTTTATTAAGCCATCAGCTTTCAGCTGTCAGTTTCTAGCCGAGCGGCATTGTTTGCGGGTTCTTTATTAATTTGCAGACTTGGTGATGAATGTAAGACGCGCCAAGCAAGCGTGACGCCTACGTTTGATGTAGGCGTGAAATTTAAGGAGCCGTCAGCTTTCAGCTGTAAGTTTCTAGCCCAACGGTGTTGTTTGTAGGCCTTTGCCAAAGACTCATCTCGTAGGAGGTACTTTAGTGCCGAAAAACAATTCACGGCTAAAGCCGTTCCCACGTTTTGATGAATGGGTAAAACCGTAGCAGCGGGTTTATCCCGCGTTATCTTTGAATATCTGTCAGTTTCTAGCCGAACGATGTTGTTTGCAGGCCTTTGCCAAAGACTCACCTCGTAGGAGGTACTTTAGTGCCGAAAAACAATTCACGGCTAAAGCCGTTCCTACGTTTTGGTGAAAGGGTAAAATTGTAGCAGCGGGTTTACCCCGCGTTATCTTTTGTATATTGCGCGATATAAAATCGTACCTACAATGCGACCACTAACCACTAACCACTAACCACTAACCACTAACCACTAACCACTAACCACTAACCACTAACCACTTAATCTCCCCCTCCCATCGCTCAAAAATGCGACTCATCTTGTTTTGATAAGAATTGTTACATATTCGGTTTTATTGTTTTGCTCGAGAGGTTTATTATGGAGAAAGCGAAAAACTAATGATTAATTAGGTTTGCTAGTTTTTCGATAAATACATCAAAAAATAATTAGTACGGGACTCCCATGAAAAAAGTAACACTTACCGCGGCAAGTATTGCACTAGCCCTCGGTCTTGTTGGTTGTGGTGAAAAAGAACAAGAAACTAAAGCACCAGCAACTGCGGCCGTAACTGAAGCAAAAGCACCTTTAAATTCAGGTATTGAACTGGCGAACATGGACAAATCTGTTCGCGCACAAGATGACTTTTACTATCACGTAAACGGCGAATGGTTAGAGAAAACAGAAATTCCAGGTGATAAATCAAACTACGGTTCATTCACTCAGCTTTACGATGATTCGCAAAAAGCGATGAAAGAAGTATTAGAAAAAGCGGCGGCAAACACTAATGTTAAGCCGGGTTCTGATGAAGCTAAATTAGCTGCATTTTACAACAGCTACATGGACGAAGCAGGTCGTGAAGCGGCAGGTATCAAGCCATTATCACCAGTACTAGAAAGTGTTGATGCAGTTAAGAACAAGTCTGATTTAGTTGCTTTAATGGCTGAACTTCGCATTAAAGGCGGTAGCCTACCGTTTGGTTGGTACGTAAACAACGACGCGAAAAACTCTAGCGAAAACGCGATGTATGTTTATCAGTCTGGTTTAGGTTTACCAGATCGTGATTACTACCTAAAAGATGAAGAGAAATTCACAAAAATCCGTGAAGCTTACCAAGCATACGTAACAGCTATCTTAAGCAAAGCGGGTGTCGCTGATGCTGAAGCAGCAGCTAAAGATATCATTGCGCTTGAAACAAGCATTGCCGATGCGCAGTGGAGCCGTGTAGAAAGCCGTGATGCAACTAAATCTTACAACAAGATGAGCGTTGCAGATGCTAACAAACTTACAGGTGAGTTCGACTTTGCAGCTTACCTTGATGCATCAGGTATCAAAACTGAAGATGTCATCATTCGCCAACCTAGCTACCTAGAAAAATTCGCGGGTATCTACAGCGATACAGATTTAGCAACTTGGCAGAACTACCTTAAGTTCCACTTTGTTAGCAACTACGCTGCATTATTAAATAAAGAGCTAGTCGACCTTAACTTTGATTTCTACAGCACCACACTTCGCGGTGTAACAGAGCAATCACCTCTTTGGAAAAAAGCGGTTGATGCATCGAACGGTGTATTAGGTGAAATGCTAGGTAAAGTATACGTTAAAGACAACTTCCCACCTGAAGCGAAAGCGCGTATGGAAGAGTTAGTTGATAACGTAATCAAAGGTTATGCAGTTGCCATTGAAAACCTTGAGTGGATGAGCCCAGAAACAAAAATCGCGGCTAAAGAGAAACTTGATAAGTTCACGCCAAAAATCGGTTACCCAGATAAATGGAAAGACTATTCTGCACTTGAAGTTAAAGGTGACGACTTAGTAGGTAACTACATTCGCCACAGCGAGTGGGAATATGCAGATATGACCGCAAAACTAGGAAAGCCAGTTGACCGTTCTGAGTGGCACATGACACCACAAACAGTAAACGCTTACTACAACCCTGTGAACAACGAAATCGTATTCCCAGCGGCTATCTTACAACCGCCATTCTTCAACCTAGAAGCTGATGATGCTGTTAACTACGGTGCAATCGGTGCGGTAATCGGTCACGAATTAGGTCACGGCTTTGATGACCAAGGTGCGAAGTACGATGGTGACGGTAACTTACGTAACTGGTGGAGCGACTCAGACCTTAAACAGTTTGAAGAGCGCACAGGTCAGTTAGTTGCTCAGTATAACGAGTACAAACCATTTGAAGATGCAACGGTAAATGGTCAGCTTACATTAGGTGAAAACATTGGTGACTTAGGCGGCTTAACAGTTGCTTATACTGCTTATCAATTATCACTTGGTGATGAAAAAGCGCCTATCATTGATGGCTACACAGGTGATCAGCGTTTCTTCATGGGTTGGTCGCAAATTTGGCGTCGTAAATACCGTGACGAAGAGTTACGTAACCGCCTAATGACAGACCCTCATTCACCAAGCCACTACCGTGTAATCGGTATTCTTTCAAACATGCCAGAATTCTATCAGGCGTTTGATGTGAAAGAAGGCGACAAAATGTATATCAAACCAGAAGATCGCGTAAAAATCTGGTAATTGATTATCGATTTAAAAAAGGCTCTGAGTGAACGCTCAGAGCCTTTTTTGTTTTAGGAGTTGTCAGCTTTCGACGTAGGAGGTGTTTTAACGCCGAAATATTTAGGTGATTATTGTACGCGATGTTCATGGCTAAAGCCGTTCCTACTAGGGTTTAACTTGATTCTGATTCGTCTTTGTCTAGATTTAAGATAATAAATGGAGGGTTATGGATGACCGCACATTATCAAAATCTAAGAAAGCATAGGGTATCAATCCCATTTCATTATTACTCTGTTACCACTTCAACGCTTGATAGAAACTGTTATTTCTCTGATTTTAATAATGCACGAGTTTTAATTAACACTCTAAGGGCTATAGAAGATATTAAAGCTAAAACTATTTGTTTTGTGGTAATGCCTGATCACCTACATTGGTTATTTCAATTACAAGATAAGGTACCTTTAGCTCGGTTGATTCAAGAGGTTAAAGGGAAGAGTTCATATCTCATAAACAAGCCAACATGCTCTAAGCGAAAAATTTGGCAGCCAGGATATTATGATTCTTTAATAAGGAGTGAAGAGCATTTACTTGGAGTATCGAGGTACATCATCGCAAACCCATTGAGGGCTGGAATTGTTAAAAGTGTGCGTGATTACCCTTTTTGGGATTGTATCTATTTGTAGGTAAATTTATTTCTCATGGCTAAAGCCATTCCTACAAGGTTGTAGGAGGCGTTTTAACGCAGAAGTAATTATAAAAAAAGCCGCATAATTTTCATTAGGCGGCTTTCTATAAATGAAGGAAATTAAACCATAATCGCATCTTTAAGATACTGGAATAACTCTTTGTAAGCTTTGGCAGGCTTTTCTGCTTGCACTTCTTTTGCGGCGCTACGCACTAATTGGCGCATTTTTTGGCGTTCAAGAGACGGGTATTGATCAATTGTTGAATTGATCAGGTCGTCACCTTGTTTGATCAAATCATCACGAAGCATTTCAATCTTGTTCAACAAAACATCCGCTTGGTTGTTTTTGTTAAGCATGATGTCGATCATCGCTTGAATTTCATCAACGTTCTCTGTGGTACGTAATACTTTTGCGATGTAGTTTAGGTTACGACGATATGCATCGCTTTTGTCACTCACCTTATCAGAAACAACAAGGGCTTCTTTTAAATCGTGATTGAGCGGTAAACGATCGCGTTGCTTTTTCGGCATTTTCGCGATTTCAGCACCCAGACCATGATATTGCATGGCTTCACGTTTTAATTCGCTTTTTGATACGTAAATAATTTCTTCTTCGATAAGTGGCTTTTTCTTCTTCGCCATAAGGATGCTCATTCAGTAAACTTAACTATTCGCTATTATACGCCATTTAGTTAATGATTAATATTAGCTGATGCAGGTCTCGCAGTGTGTTAGCATTCGTTACACTATAAAAAATATCAGAACCTAGGACACACAAGATGAAAGATCCTATTTATCAACACATTTCTGAAGTGAAAGACGCAGTAAGCGAAGTGCTTGAGCATGCAAAAAAGCTTGGTGCAACAGCAGCAGAAGCGGCGATGTCGAGCACATCAGGTTTGTCTGTCAGCACGCGTATGGGCGAAGTTGAAACAATAGAGTTTAACCAGGACGGTGGCTTAGGTATCAGTGTTTATGTGGGTAATAACAAAGGTTCTGCTTCAACGGCAGACCTAAACCCTAAAACATTACGTACAGTGGTCGAAAAAGCCATTGATATTGCTAAGTTCACTTCTGACGACCCATTTAACGGTATCGCTGATAAAGAGTTGCTTGAGTTTGCACCGCTTGATTTAGATTTATACCACCCGTGGGAAGTAAGCCCAGAGCAAGGTATTGAGCTTTGTCATCAAGCAGAGCAGGCGGCATTAAACGCTGATGAGCGTATTGTAAATTCAGACGGTGCGAGTTTTTCTTCTCACCAAGGTCTACGTGTTTATGGTAACAGCCATGGCATGATTGCAGGTTACCCACGTACGCGTCATAGCATTAGCACTATGGTGATTGGTAAAGATGGCGAGCAAATGCAGCGCGATTCAGCCTATACCGTAGCGCGCCATAAAGATGATTTAAATGACGCTGCAAAAGTGGGTCTTGAAGCCGCAACCGAAACCTTAGCTAAGCTTAATAGCCAAAAGCTAGGTACTATGAAAGTGCCTGTAATCTTTAGAGCAGATATTGCTAACTCATTGTTTGGCCATTTAGTGTCGGCGATTGGTGGTGGCGCGCTTTATCGTAAATCGAGCTTCTTGCTTGATAGCTTAGGGACTAAAGTATTTAGCGATTGCGTGAATATCTCTGAGCGCCCGCATTTATTAAGAGGTTTAGCGTCTTCGCCGTTTGATGCTGAAGGTTTAAAAACTGTAGACCGTGAAATTATTCAAGGTGGTGAGCTGCAAACTTATCTATTAGCTAGCTACGCGGCACGCAAACTATCGATGACACCAACGGGTCATGCTGGTGGTATTCATAACTGGCTAGTTGAACAAACTCATGCCGATTTAAAAGCGCTATTAAAAACTATGGGCACAGGTTTATTAGTAACTGAGCTTATGGGCCAAGGTGTGAACACCGTAACCGGTGATTACTCACGTGGCGCAGCTGGCTTCTGGGTTGAAAATGGTGAAATCCAATACCCAGTCAGTGAAATCACGATTGCTGGTAACTTAAAAGACATGTTTAAAGCGGTAGTAGGCTTAGGTGGCGACATCGAGCGTCGCGGTGGTATTCAAACAGGCTCTGTATTGATTGAACAAATGCAGGTTGCTGGTAGTTGATTCATCAATAATTACTCAATTTTTAAAGCCTCACGTTTGTGGGGCTTTTTTATTTGAAAAAACGCTTTACCTAAACTTAACTTGAGGTTTTATCTTGGTGGCAGTTTAAAAATAAAAAGGAAAACTACCATGTATTTAGAGCACGTAAACCTTGTTGTAAGTAATGTTGATGCCATGCTGCACTTTTATAAAGCCGCATTCCCACATTGGCGTGTGCGTAGCCAAGGTGATAGCACATGGTCAGGCAAACCGCGTAAATGGCTGCACTTTGGTGATGATTACCAATACCTTGCATTAAGCGATAACGGTGAAGCTGAAAACCGTGATTTAGCCGGTCACCAAGTAGGCCTTGCTCATTTTGCCTATGTGACAAACGATATTAATGCTGTCATTGAACGTCTGGTTTCAGCTGGTTATGAAATTGATAAACACGGCCCAGAAAACCCTTATCGTAAAAATGTATATTTCATCGACCCCGCAGGCTTTGAAGTTGAGTTTGTAGAGTATTTCAGTGATATCCCGAGTGAGAGGAATAATGACCAGTGAAGCTTTAAGCCGAATTGTGTTGTTTGTGGGTCTTTACCAAAGGCCTGCCTCGTAGGAGGTACTTTAGTGCCGAAAATTTAAGGAGCCATCAGCTTTCAGTTGTCAGTTTTGAGCCGAGCTGTGTTGTTTATGGGTCAGACATAGGTTGATGGAATAGCGTTGTATGTAAGACGCGCCAAGCAAGCGTGACGCCTACGGTTGATGTAGGCGTGAAATTTATTTCGCGCGTTATCTTATTATATTGCGCGATGTAAAACTGCGGCTACGATAACTAGCACCTAGCACCTAGCACCTAGCACCTAGCACCTAGCACCTAGCACCTAGCACCTTTTACTGCACCTTATTCATTTCTTTCCAACTGGCTTTTAGGCTGTTGGCAAAGCTGATGAACTTTTCTTTCATGGTGCGTTTTACTTTGATCTCAACTGAGCCTAGCCATACATTACCTTCAATGGTGATGGTTGGGCCTTGGCCTTTATTTAAGGCAACTGATTTGTTTTCTACGCTGCCAATCACACTAAACAGTTTAGATACCACATTGACATGTTCTGGCACGTAGATTTCGTCGCTACCTAAAATACAGTTCACATAAATAGTGACATGCTGATGTTGGAAAATCGCTTCGCTAAAGTCGAGTTCGATTGAACCTAAGCAGTTTGTAAGGTGAATTTCTTTTGGTACCACCCATTGGCCGCTACGCTCATTTGAACCCAAAATGCTTCGAAGCTGCAGGCTCTCGTTGTCGCTGCTATGGCTGTAGTGAGGTTTAAATTGCGCATGCTTTTGCGATTTGTAGTCAATATCTGCTTTCAGATCTAAATCAGCAACAAGCTCAACGAGTACTTCGTTGCTGGTGGCCGCCATTGCTTGGTCTAGGCGGCGTTCAAATGCATCAGCTGAAATAACAGCATGACTGTAGTTATAAATGAGTTGATCAATAACTTCTTCTCTTACTTGATCGATTGGGCGATCTTCAAGTTTAACGGCCATGGTAGTTCCCTGTTGTGATTATCAAAGTGATTTTTCTGTTATTCGTTATGTGCAAAGCTTAGGCCAAATTTTATTGTTTGATAAATCAAGTGTTTGTGTTTTTAGCTGAATTAGCAACTTCGTTAAATTAACCACAGATTAATAAAATCAGCAACTAAATGGTTATTTTTGCAACATTGTGAACATCTTACCGAGCAGCTTGTAAATCTTTACCGAAATGAATATAAATCACCGCTGAATAAGTCTTTAACCAACTGAAAAATATGAAATAAATAGTTGGCATCATAGTCGCATTAGTAAAACTGTCTTTAATCAAAAGGAGAAAGATTATGAACACTTTTAACAAATCTATGATTGCCGCTTTAGTAATTGGTGCAACTAGCATGTCAGCTCAGGCAAGCAGCTGGGAAAATGAAAGTAAAGATGCTTGGATTGATGGTAAGGCAGAAACTGTGCTTCTTATGAACACAAACCTTAACAACTTTGATATCAACACTGATGTAACGAATGGCAAGGTTGTATTAACAGGTAAAGTTGATAGCGAATTAGATAAAGAGCTTGCTGAAGAGCTGGTTCTTAGCCTAGATGGCGTTAGCTCTGTAGATAACAAACTAACGGTTGTTAAAAACATGAAGGCTAAGAAGATGAAAGCAGATAAAGCAGATAAAGCTGATTCAGCCGAAAGCGATTTAACCGATGCAAAAATCAGTACTGTAATCACAACGCGTTATTTATTTAACTCAGAAGTGGGTGGTACCGATATCGATGTTGATACCGACAACGGTGTTGTAACACTGAAAGGTACTGTTGAGTCTGATGCAGAAAAGCAATTAGCAATCAGCATTGCTGAAAACGCTGAAGATGTTCGCAAAGTAATCGATGAATTAACGATTGTTGCTGAATAATAGCAAGCCCTATATAGCCCAGCTTTGGCTGGGCTTATCTTTTTCAAGGAGTGAGTCATGGATTTAATACGTATTATTTTATCGGTTTTAATTCCACCTCTCGGCGTATTTTTACAGGTAGGTTTAGGTGCGCAGTTCTGGATTAATATTCTTTTAACCTTATTAGGGTACATTCCTGGTTTGATTCATGCTGTGTATATCATCGCTAAGCGATAATCACCGCATTAATTAGCAAGGATGGGTAATGGAGCACAGCAAGGAAGGGCTGTAGGAGTAACGGACGATAAACCGCAAGGAGTTTACAGTATGGACAATGTAGCTAAGCACAAAGGACAACAAGGAAGTAACAAGGCGTTATGGAGTAGCGCACAATGGCAACGCTTTATGGATAAAGTGAACGGAAATGACAGCAAGGAATAAGCTTAGGCTGGGAGCCAAACAGGATGAAGCTAGCGTAAGGAGGGGACTATATGGAACAAGTACAAACGCAACCAACACAAGGATTGACCGACAAAGGAGTTGTTTTATGGAACAAGCAACAGTGGCACGAATTTATGGAACACGCGAAAGCGGTTGCGCCACGATTAACAGGGAAGGCTGACGATAAAAACCCGATGTCATCTTCAGGTGACATCGGGTTTTTAACTACTTCAGCAATTTATCTTTATAACTTAAATTGATTAACAGTCTTATTTAAAGACGCAGCTAATTCATTCAAATCACGTGCTTCATCCGCCAATTCATGGGCATGATCCGCAGTGCTATTCACTAAGTGATTAATCGCTGCCAAGCTATTGTTGATATCTTCTGCAACCACAGTCTGCTGTTCTGTCGAAGTCGCAATTTGATGACTTTGATCTTGTACATTTGTCACTGATTGCGCGATATCTTGCAGTGCTTGCAATACAATTTGTGTTTGCTCAACTGAGCCTTCAGCACGTTCTTGACCTTGTTGCATCATGGTCGATGCTTGTTGGGCAATTTGTTGTAAACGGCTGATCATGTTGCGAATATCATCCGTTGACTCTTGCGTTCTGCTTGCCAGTGAACGAACTTCGTCGGCAACAACTGCGAAGCCTCGGCCTTGCTCACCTGCACGGGCTGCTTCTATTGCCGCATTCAGTGCCAGTAAGTTAGTTTGCTCAGCAATTGAGTTGATAACATCCACTACCGCACCGATATTGCCACTTTCTTGCTCAAGACCCGCAACGACTTTAGATGCTTCACCGATGTGACTCGCCAGAGCGGTCATTACTGACTGAGCCTGAGTTGAGCGTTTAGTGCCATCTGCAGTAATAGTTTGTACTTCTTCAGCGGCATTATTAGTGTGCTGCGCATTACGCGAGATTTCCATCACTGTAGAAGCCATTTCGGTTACAGCCGCACTCACACTGTCAACTTGTTGCTTTTCTTGCTGAATTTCATCGTTCGTTTTTTGCGAAACAATTTTCAACTGACTCGCAGCTTGGCTTAGTTGCTCAGCCTGCGCGGCAGTATTAAGCATCATCGCGCGCAATTTATCGATGAAGGTGTTCATGTGATGAGCAAGTTGACCCACTTCGTCATGACTCTTAATTTCGATTTTTTGTGTTAAATCGCCATCACCTGATGCGATATCACGCATGATGTAAGTCAGTTTAGTCAGTGGCTTGGTGATCATTTGCGTGGCCCAGAAGATCATCGCAATGATAATCGCGATAATGATGATCACTGATGTTGTGGTTGTCATCACCGCATCGTTTACTGGCTCATCAATCATACTGGTTGGTATTAAAATACCCACGTACCAATCAAGGTAAGGGGTTTCTAATTCAAGGCGGTTGTATACAACGTAATATTGCTCACCTTTAAATGTGACAAAGCTACTACCATCTTTTTGGCTTTTCATCGCGCGGTTTAATTCGCTAAAGCCTGAAGTGTCGCTAAATTGTTTTTCGAGGGCATCTAAACCTTCTTTGCCATTCGGACCTTCGTCAGTCACAGACAGCTTGTGGCCAGTGCGTTTAGAAAAGTGCACAACCTTTTGGTTGCCATCAAGTAAGAAACCAAAGCCTTGGCCATTAAAGCGAATAGCTTCAACCATGTCGTTGATATTATTAAGCTGTAAATCAACACCACCAAAGCCAACAAGCTTGTTTTGTTTATAAACAGGCTGTTGTACAACTGCAGAGGCATTACCTGTGGTTAAATCCACAGAAATTGGGCCTACATAGAGTTTGTTGATCTTTAGAGCGTCTTGCCACCAACCACGTTTATAAGCGTAATAAGGCTGGCCGTTGTAATGACTGGTACGCTCGTTTTCTTTGAAATACTCACCTGTTGTTGCAGATGCAAAGAAGGCAGATAAGATGTTGTCATCGTTGCCACTGATACGTACAAAATCTTGATTAACGCTGTCGTATCCAGGCTGGTTATCAAGGCTTTGGTCACGTTTAGTCCAGTTGTCGAACCAATTCACTAAATGCGGATTTGTCACGAAGGTTTGTACTACTTTACCGTATTTGGCAAAGTAACCTTGCATTGAAAGTCGCTCACTCTGTAAATAGCTGTCGGCTTCGCGTTGAATAGCTTGGCGCGATAGATCAGCAATATGGCTAACAAAAAAACTAGACGCGATGATCAGTAGTACACTTATCGTCCCGCCGATGAGTAGTAATATTTTTTTACGTAAAGAGAGGTTATTTAACATAGGTGCACGTGTTTTTATTATCGGGTAGAGTTACCTATCTAATCATATTTGCACCCAAATCGCTACACTGCAAAGCGATGGTTATTAATAAAATATTACATAATACATAAGGTAAGTTACTAAATGACTGTTAGTGATAACAAAATGGTAGTGTTAGGCGCAGGTTGGCTCGGCCAAGCTCTTTGTCTTAAGGCAAAAGAATTAGCATGGCAAGTGCAAGGCACACACCGTAGTCGCGAGCACGAACATGATTTTCAGCGTCAGTTTGCGTTTGTTGGCGATGAGCTTGTGCATGATGTATCGCTTGAAGAGGCATGGTGGGTGTGTGCAATTCCACCGCGTAGTCGCAGCTCAGAAAGTAATTATTTAGCCACTTTGCAAGCAGGGCTTGAGCTTGCCAAGCAGCTAAATTGTAAAGGCTTTATTTTATGTTCTTCGACAGGTGTTTACCCTGCTGATAATGGTCATTACGATGAGAGTACAATAATTAATTGCCAATCAGCACGCCAACAACAGCTATTTGATGCTGAGCAGTTAGTGCTAAGTGCCGGTGGTAAAGTATTGCGTTTGGCAGGTTTAGTCGGGCCTGGGCGCGATCCAGGAAAGTTTGTTGCTGGTAAAGAGCTGTCTAGTTCAAGTCAGCAAGTGGTGAACATGGTACAGCAGCAAGACGTGATAGCGGCGATTTTTTCTGTACTCGAAAATTGGTCTAGCGCGAGCAGCATTTATAATGTAGTAAATCCGGCACATCCAATAAAAGCGGATTACTATCAGCAAAAATGCACTGAGCAGGGTAATCAACCACCCACTTTTACTAACGATGATAAAGGCGAACGTATCATTGATGGCTCGGCGATTGAGTCACTGAGTTTTCGTTATCAAGCGCCTATTTAACTACTTTTTAAAAGTTAGGTGGCCACCCAGTCGGTATTTACTACCCGGCGAGACTAAGCGCGCAAAGCTTACTATACCTTGCGATGACCACGTTCGGCGGATCACTTGTAAGCATGGTTCTTCGTTGTAAAGGTTGAGCCATTCACACATTTCTTGGTTGGGCATGATCGCTTCGACCGTGTGACGAGCCTCGGTGAGCGGGGCATTTAGCGATAAGTATTCATGGGGTGTTAGGCTGTGAAAATCTTGTTGTAAGTAATCTTTAGCAAGAGCGGGGTTCACAAAACGCTCCTCAACTTGCAAAGGTTGCTCGTTTTCATTGTGCACAATCACACTTCGATAAACGTGGCTGTCGACTTCGACACCCAAAGCAATTGCGATGGGGGCGATTGCGCGAATAGATTCCATTACTAAAATTGTACAACTGTAATCACTGTTTCGTGCCTTAACTTCATCGGCAATGTTTTTGATTTCTAATAACGATGATTGTGATTTGAAGCTGGCAACAAAAGTACCTTGGCCTTGGCTGCGAGTTAAAATACCGGCATCGGTTAATTCACATAGCGCGCGCCGTGCTGTCATACGGCTAACTTGAAATTGACTGGTGAGTTCGTTTTCAGAAGGGACGCGGTCGTTTTCTTGCCATTCTCCCGATTGAATATTTTCCAGAATGAATTCTTTTATTTGCGCAAACTTAGGGACGCTCATTATGAAAAGTTTATTTATAAGTTAACAGTGTGTTACAAGGTGACATAATTTCCTTGTATATACAAGACGAGTTGATAAACTTTAAGCAAATTAAAATCTAGGCTCTCGTTGAGTCTTTTGCAAGCATCAAAATAGGTGAAAAATGCACACAACCAACAATGACCAAGCGCTCTGGGATTTAGTGATCACAGATGCCAATATCGCCACAATGGATCCTGCTGTTGATGCACCATACGGCGCCATTGAAAATGCAGCAATTGCCGTTAAAGATGGCAAAATTGCCTGGTTAGGTGCACAAACCGATTTACCAAAGTTTGATGCGCTAGCAACGCCTACCGTGTCTGCAAAAGGGCAGTGGTTAACACCTGGGTTGATTGATTGCCACACGCACTTAGTATTTGCCGGTAGCCGCGCAGAAGAATTTGAGCAGCGTTTACAAGGTGTGAGCTATGAGCAAATCGCTGCTAATGGTGGCGGCATAGCAAGCACCGTGCGTGCAACCCGCGAAGCTGATCACGAAAGCTTATTTGTCAGTGCAAAAGAGCGTTTAAATGCGTTATACGCAGAAGGCGTGACGACGGTAGAGATTAAATCTGGCTATGGTCTTGATTGCGAAAACGAAATTAAGCTACTCGAAGTGGCTCGTTTACTCGGTGAAAATCACCCGGTTGATGTTAAAACCACGTTTTTAGGTGCCCATGCATTACCACCAGAATATAAAGGCCGTAGCGATGAATACATAGAGCTTGTTTGCGGTGAAATGCTTGACCGTGTTGTTGAAGCTGATTTAGCTGATGCAGTTGATGCTTTTTGTGAAAACGTTGGCTTTAGCAATGAGCAAACTCGCCGAGTGTTTGAAGCGGCTAAAAAGCACAACTTACCGGTTAAGTTGCACGCTGAGCAGCTATCTAATCAACATGGTGCAGAGCTTGTTGCAGAGTTTAATGGCTTATCGGCAGATCATATTGAACACTTAGATGAAGCTGGCATTCAAGCAATGGCCAAAGCGGGCACTGTAGCGGTATTGTTACCGGGTGCATTTTACTTTTTACGCGAAACAAAATATCCGCCAATCGAGCTACTCCAGCAATACCAAGTTCCGATCGCCATTTCAACTGACTTTAACCCTGGCACTTCACCATTATGTTCATTGCACTTAATGATGAATATGGCGTGCACTATTTTCCGTATGACACCAGAGCAGGCATTAGCTGGTGTAACACGAAACGCCGCGGGTGCCTTGGGTCTTGACGATCGTGGCGTGTTAAAGGTAGGGGCTCGAGCTGATATTGCTCATTGGCAAATATCCCACCCAGCACAATTAAGTTACCAATTCGGCGTAAATAAACTGTTAAATCTGTGGATTTTGGGTAGACTTAGTTAGATAAGTTTTATTACGCAGTTTGGATTACATGTCATTGATTTTTAGTTTAGCGAGTAGCAGCACCCAACTCGTAAATTTAACAAGTGATGTTGTGCCAGTGTTTTTAGCTGGTAGCGTTTTTATGGCAATGATCTGTGCCTTATGCGTAACCCGTAACCCAATTTTAAGGCTAAGCCTAGTCGTTAATGGCGTATTAGGTTTAGCAATTTTAAGCTTAGGCTTACCTTGGCTAGTTATTTTACTCGCTTTAAGTTTATGCTTTCATTTATGGCAAGCATTTCGCACCACAAATTGGCTTGCCATAATATTGAGTGTCGCCGCCGCTATTTCGTTTGCGGTTTTATACTCTGCCCATTTATTACTCGACAATGCTTTATATTGGCTTGTTTTTTCGGTAGTTATTTTATCTGTTTCAGGCTTTTTTAATTATGAAGAGCCAGAGGATGAAGAGCAGGTTGAAATTGAGCCGCTCCATAATGATGACTTAGATGCCACCCCTCTCACTGGCTTACCGGATCGTAATGCGCTAAAAAATACGTTTGTTGCTTGGAGCGAAGAACACTCAGCAAACTGTGCGTTAGTGATGATCCGCCTTGAAGGTTTTAACGATGTTAACCAGCATATTGGTCGTGATTTTGGGGATTTATTATTAGCGCAATCGGCGACTCGTATTAAACAGCAACTCAGTGTTGATGCTGTGCTTAGCATGCCTAGTTCTGCTGGAAAGGCTGAAAAGCTGGCACATTTAGGGGGCTTAAACTTTGCTTTTATTTGCTCGCTTGAAGAGCAAAAGCATCTTCATGAGCAGCTGATAAGCCAAATTAGGCAAGTAACATTAAAGCCATTCAACGTTGCTAATTGTACGATTGAAGTTAAAGTACGCGCCAGTTATGTGAACTGTGACGAACCAGAGTATAGCTTCGAGAACCTGATTTCATTTGCCAACCTTGCCCTTGATTCAAACCCTGAGCGAGCTATCGTGCCTTATCATCCGCAAATGATGATTGAGCAACTAGAACAGCAAGCACGCCTACGCGAATTAGCTCATCTCGATTTTGCCAGCGAGCTTGAGCTTTATTTTCAGCCGGTTATTCGTAATAGCGACGAGCAAATTGAATTTTTAGAATTGCTGTTACGTTGGCAGCATCCTAAACAAGGCATTCTTTCGGCGAACAAATTTATTGATGATATTCGTGTTGCTGGCCTAAGTTACCCTGTAGCTGCGTATGTTATTGAACGGGCTGCTGAGCTTGCCATGGCACTGCGTATGGAAGGTATTGAATTGCCTCTAAGTATTAACGTGTTTGGCCCAGAAATGCTGCACGAAGAGTTCATTGAATTTGTCGATCGCATTATGACTGAGCACCGTTTAGAGCCGGGTGATTTAATCATTGAATGTCCGCTCGATTTATTCATGAGCTTAGATGACCAAGGTAAAGCCATGGTCGCAAGGCTAAATAGCATTGGTATTAAGCTGTGTATTGATGGCTTTGGTGACACGCCTATTTGGCTTGCTAAGCTGCCTAATCTTAATGTTGAGTATATCAAAGTGGCTGCTTCACTAACTGCTGATTTTGCCCATCAAAGCCAAGTGCGAAGCCTAGTTTCTGGCATGGTGGATATGCATAATCAAAATAATGCCAAGGTGATTTGTGAAGGGGTAGAAACCCTAGAGCAACTTAAATTTGTTAAGTCGTTGAACACCTACGCCGCTCAGGGTTATTACTTTAATTACCCGCTTAGCAGCGTAGGCATGATGTCGTGGTTAAAACAGTGGCGGTTAGAGCATCAGGGGGAAAGTTAGCGCTGTCAGATTGACAGTTAGCGAGTTGCTAGGGGAAAGAGTAAAGTTAGCGAACGGCTTGACTAAGATGGTGGGCTGTTTAGAGTTTACTCTTTCTAACTTTACTCTTTCTAACTTTACTCTTTCTAACTTTCTAACTTTCTAACTTTCTAACTTTCTAACTTTCTAACTTTCCTCTCTCGCCTGCAAATACGCATTCACTAGGGCGGTGATTATTTGGCCTGCGTCGTTCATGCCTGCTTCTATGCCTACCGGGTGTTGTGACGGGGCGCCTTCGCATAAATGTAGATAGCGAGCCGTTGTTTGGCTGGCAGCTAAATGCACAAAGTGTTCTGCATCACTCACACTAAAGCCACAGTTGGTGTAAGCACTAACCGGCATTAATGAAATGCTGTCTAGGTCTACTTCGACTCCGAGCGGCGCATTATCGAACTGAGCTAATGCGTGTTTACATGCTGAAGATAAATCGACTTTGCGACGTACTTGAATATCTTGGTAACTATCAAACCTGAAGTTTGCGTTTGTCAGGGCATCCATAATCGCTTGGTTATTTTTAAATTCGTGTAAACCCATTACATGGTAATCAGCAAGGTGATTCTCGCTGTACGCATATCTAAAGCCATTGCCACTATGACGCCCTTCACACTCTCTAAAATCAGCATGAGGGTCTAAGTTGATTGCGTTGACTGGTTTACCATGTTGCTTACTAAGGGCACGCAAAATACCTAAGCAGTTGTTATGGCCGCCACCGATTACAATTGGCTCTAGGCCAGCTGCAAAAATCATTGCAAGCACTTGCTCAACGCGGGTGTCTATATCAGCGCATAATTCACGGAGTTTGGCTAAATCAGCGTCGTTTTTATTATCAAGGTCAGCGGCTTGTTGGTTTAAGTCATCAAGGGCCACTTCGCCGAGTAATAACACACGCTCATGATTTAAAAACTGGTTATGCGTTTGGTTTAAAAAGCGCTTTAAAAATGCCTGCCACGCTTGCCCTGAGCCACCGTTACCTAAGTTAGCGCGAGGACCAATATCTTCACATACGCCGACTAAGACATAGCGAATACCGAATTGTTTTGCATCGATGAGTGCTTGTGGAGCGTTAACTTGAGTGTCGAGAAGGGCAAGGGCTTGCCAAGCTTTGAGTTCGTTAGCGCGGCGGACACATAAGTGCTTTACCGCCGCTTCATCATAAATTTTAAGGTAGTTTGTCACCGAGATTAGTCTTCTATTATTTCTAACTCTAATTCTTCAGCAGATAATATAATACCGGTGCTATCAGCGTAAACAAAGTCGTCATCAAAGAAAGAAACGCCTGCGAAGTTAACGCCAATGCCATCTTCACCTGCGCCTTCGCTATCGGCAGCAACAGGAATAGAGGCGATTGCTTGAATGCCTAAGTCTAGTTCTTCAAGCTCATCAACATGGCGAATGGCACCGTAAACGATAATGCCTTGCCAGTTGTTTTCTAATGCGATTTCAGCCAGCTCAATATCAATTAGGGCACGTCGGGTTGAACCACCACCGTCAATCAATAACACGCTATCGGTGCCATCGGTTGATAAAATTTCGCGGATCAGCTCGTTATTTTCAAAACATTTAACGGTTTTTACTCGACCACTAAAGCTTGGGCGTCCACCAAAATTGATAAACATAGGTTCGAGCACATCAACCACATCTGCAAAGTGGTCGCATAAATCAGAAGTGCTGTAATCCATTTTTTCATCCTCTAAAGAGACTGTCTGTTTAGTACTCAGTATACCCTGATACAACTCAATAACAACGACTTAATAGCGGATTATTGGTTTAAATCAAAGGAATTTCGTTACCGCAACATTAGTGTCTCAAAAGCGTCACCTAATTGTTATTTTTAGCACCTAAGCTGAGATAAGTATAAAAATTAGACGCAAAGTATGACAAGGAGCTCACCATGGCAAACAACATACTTACTAAATTGGCCAAAGTCGATGAACAGCTGTTTTTAAGCGTGTTTAACGATGCTTCGCCAATTTGGCTCAGAAGATCAGCGCTTGGGTTATCTAAAAGCGGTGATGGTGGACTTTACGTGGTGTTGTTTCTTGGTTTTTGGTGGTTTACCGAGCAGCTGCATTTCCAACAACTGGCGATGAGTATTTTGGTGGGATTTGCCATTGAGCGGCCTATTTACTTTCTCGCTAAAAAGCGCATCGCGCGGGTTAGACCTTGCGACTGCTTAGTGCAAGGTGCTTATTTAGTGCCGAGCGATCAGTTTAGCTTACCGTCGGGGCATAGTGCAGGAGCGTTTGTGGTGGCGACTATTTTGACTATGTACTTTCCTGAATTTGCTGTGCTGTGGCTGATATGGGCATCTGGGGTGGCGGCTTCAAGGGTGGTTATTGGTGTGCATTACCCCGCTGATGTAGTGATTGGCGCGGTGATGGGATCAAGTTGTGCGGTATTAGCAGTGATGGTGGTGGAATCTATATGAGAATTTTGTACGGTATTCAAGGCACGGGTAATGGACATATAACTCGCGCACGCGTGATGGCAACGACTTTTAAAGCATTGGGAGTCGATGTTGACTATGTGTTTTCGGGTCGTAAAGAGCAAGACTACTTTGATATGGATGACTTTGCCGATTACCGGTCTTTTCGAGGCTTGTCGTTTACCAGCAAATCGGGGCAAGTTGATAGCTTTAAAACTTTAAAGAATGCGCGCCCACTTCAGCTAATTAAAGATATAAAAAACCTTGATTTACGTCACTATGACTTGGTGTTTAATGACTTTGAGCCGATTACTGCGTGGGCAGCTAAACAGCAAGGTATCCCTGTTATTGGTATGAGCCATCAAGCAGCATTTTTATCTGATAAAGTGCCAATGTTTGGCCGAGCTTTCTTTCGCCGTGCGCTGATCCGTAATTATGCGCCAGCGAGTGTTTACTTGGGGGTGCATTGGCAGCCTTATGCAGAAAATATTATTCCGCCATTTATTGCAAACCATCATCATGATAACCCGGTAATGGTCGAAAATAAGGTATTGGTGTATCTACCTTTTGAGAATCTAGACAGTGTGGTTGAGTATTTAATAGATTTTCCTGAACGAGAGTTTTACTGTTATCACCCAGATGCGCAGGATTGCTCAATCGGAAATATTCACCTTCGAGCACCTTCACGCGTTGGCTTTTTAAATGATCTCGCTAATGCCGGTGGTGTAATTGGCAATGCTGGATTTGAACTTGCGAGTGAAGCATTGCAGCTTGGTAAAAAACTTTTACTAAAACCGCTTGGTAAGCAATTTGAGCAGGGAATTAATGCGCAGACGCTATTGTCGATGGGAGCAGCTCATGTCATGAGCTATTTAAACCCTAATGCGATGGATGATTGGTTGCAATCGCCACAGAACAAAAAACTGAATTTTCCGAGCGATCCAGCACCTTTGGTTGATTGGTTGCAAAAAAAGCAATGGGAAAAGCTGGATAAATTGCATAAACACCTATGGCAACAGGTTGATTTAGAACAAAAACTGATTGTTTAAAAGTACCTTATATTGGAAAATGCGCGGCAAGTTTAACCACTTTTTATTAGCTGCTTTAAATAGTTTAGCTATACTTTAAATGCATGTTTCTATAGGGCACTTTGAATGAATGTATTACAAAACTTAACTATAAAGCGACGTTTGCAGTTAAACGCGCTCGTTGTTGGTCTTGCAATGATTGTGATGCTATGTGTAATTATCCTTGAGTCGCGCATGATGCTAAAGCTCAATGAAACAATTCAAAATGCGGAGGAGCTCGACATTCATGAACTTGCGATGCGTAAACATGAAAAAAACTTTTTGTTTTACAAAGATGTCGACAGCCTAGAGCTTTTTGAGAAAGAGTATTCGCAGCTAAAAAATAAAATGGCGCGACTAGACGAGTTAGTGAAAGATTTGTCGATGGATTCATCGAAGCTAAATGAATTTAGACGCCTTGCGAAAACTTATTACGATGACTTCAATGAGGTTGTGGTACTACAAAAGAAAATTGGTTTACATCCAAAAGATGCCTTATACGGCGATTTACGTGGTGCGGTGCATCAAGTAGAAACATTATTAAGTGAGCGCGAAAACTATAAATTACTCACTTTAATGCTTCAGCTTCGCCGTGCAGAAAAAGACTTTATGCTGCGCTTTGACTTAAAGTATATGGGCAAGTTTGATGAGCTTGTCACAAACTTTCAATCAGAGATCAAAAGTGCTGGCTTCGATGCAAACTACGAAAACCAGTTACTTAGTTTGCTTGCGACTTATCAAAGCAAATTTAAAGCCTTAGTTGATGCGCAAGTGGCATTGGGCCTTAATTTAGAATCTGGTGCACTTGGTGAAATGAAACGTAGTGTCGAAATGAGTGATGCTATTGTTACAGAGCTTACAGATCAAACAAAAGCGTTTGTTGAATCAAGTGCATCGCGTGCACAAATGATTGCGCTAGCTGTGTTCATTATTGCAAGTATCATTGTAATGCTGTTGGTGTACTTTACCAGCCGTTCAATTATTCAGCCTATTGAGCGTGTGTACCACACGATTAACGAAATTCGTCGCAATAATGATTTAAGCATGTCGATTACTCAATCGGGTAAAGATGAAATTACCACCATGACGATCGACTTTAATAGCTTGATCAGTGATTTTAAAAAGCTGATTTATGAAGTAAATACGGCGCTAAGTACACTTAACGTGGCAACAGAGCATCTATCAGAAACGACGGCAGCAACTAGCTCTGGTATGCAAGAGCAGCTTCACGAAGCGGATATGGTTGCCACAGCAGCCACCGAAATGCAGGCAACGATTCAAGATATCTCGCACAATACTGAAGCTGCAGCGAAAAAAGCCGAGTCGACTAACTTAAGTGCGCAGCAAGGTCGCTCTGAGGTTGAATCAACGGTAGTACAAATTAATCACTTATCAGAGTCACTGGGTAATGCGTCAAGTGTGGTGTCGCAGTTAGAAAAAGACGCTGAAACCATTGGCTCTGTCCTTGATGTTATTCGTGGCATTGCTGAGCAAACAAACTTACTGGCACTCAATGCGGCTATTGAGGCAGCACGTGCTGGTGAGCAAGGCCGTGGCTTTGCGGTAGTAGCAGATGAAGTTCGCTCACTTGCGCAGCGTACCCAAGATTCAACGCAAGAGATTGAGAGCATTATTTCGACCTTACAAGGGCGTACGCAAGAAGTAGTAAGTATTATGCAGCAATGTCGCACGCAAGGTGGCGAAAGTGCGGCACAGGCAAGTAAAGCAGGTGAACTGCTTCGCTCAATCACCGAAGATGTACAAACCATTATGGATATGAGTACCCACATTGCCACAGCGATTGATGAGCAAAGCCAAGTGGCTTCTGAGGTGAATAAAAACGTGGTACGTATTCGTGATATTGCGCAAGAAGCATCGGGTCACGCGGCAACCAATGCACAAACCAGCGAAGAGGTGTCTGAGCAAGCACGTGTGCTTTATCAGGCAATCGATAAGTTTAAAGTTTAATAATTACTTGATACTTTGTATATAAATAGAGCGCGGTGACGGTTTCGTCATCGCGCTTTTTTGTTGCTTGGGTGTGTATAGCGCGGCTAGGTATTAAGGCACAAACTTAATAGGCACGCTGTCTTTGCTTGCTTCGTGTTCTGAGACCCTTGTTTGGTATTGCTGCCAAAGCTCATCATGGTTAGCTTGCAGCTCACTTAAATAGTGCCAGCTGAATAAGCCACTATTATGATTATCGCTAAACACTAATCGAATTGCATAATGACCAACCGGCTCAATCTTGCTAATTCCTACGTGTTGCTTACCAAGTACGAGTTTCATTGGTTCATTACCATGACCTTGCACTTCTGCAGACGGTGAGTGAACACGCAAAAATTCAGCACTAAATTGGGCAATAGCCTGATCATCAAAATGAACATCTAATACTTTACTAACGCTGTGATAATGCACTTTAGTGACTTCTTTCATGTGAGCCTCGAATCCACGATTTATAAACTAAAAAGCCTCCAACTGGAGGCTTTTTAGTATAACGCTAATTTGTTGATTAAAGAATGAAGCGACTTAGGTCTTCATCTTCAACAAGGGCACCTAAGTGCTGCTCAACGTAGTTGGCATCAATAGTCAGTGTTGTGCCTGCTTTTTCTGAGGCATCAAATGAAATTTCTTCCATTAGTTTTTCCATCACTGTATGTAAACGACGTGCACCGATGTTTTCGGTTTTTTCATTTACTTGCCAAGCCGCTTTTGCGATACGTTCAATTGCATCATCGGTGAACTCAACGTCAACTTGTTCTGTTTTTAACAGCTCACGTTGTTGCTCAGTTAATGAAGCATGAGGCTCTGTTAAGATACGCTTAAAGTCATCAGCAGTAAGTGCTTCAAGCTCAACGCGAATTGGTAAACGACCTTGCAGCTCAGGGATCATGTCTGATGGTTTTGCCATTTGGAATGCGCCAGATGCAATAAACAACATGTGATCTGTTTTAACCATACCGTGTTTAGTGCTCACTGTTGAGCCTTCGATTAATGGTAGTAAGTCGCGCTGAACACCTTCGCGGCTCACATCTGGACCAGACGCTTCACCACGTTTACAGATTTTATCGATCTCATCGATAAACACGATACCGTTTTGTTCTACAGCGAAGATAGCTTGCTCTTTTAACTCTTCAGGGTTAACAAGTTTTGCTGCTTCTTCTTCAACTAATAGTTTGAAGGCTTCTTTGATCTTCAGTTTTCGCTTGCTGCGCTTATCGCCACCCATGTTTTGGAACATGCTCTGTAGCTGGTTGGTCATTTCTTCCATTCCAGGCGGAGCCATGATCTCGACATTAGGTTGAGCTTGTGCAACATCGATATCGATTTCTTTATCGTCTAATTGGCCTTCACGTAATTTTTTACGGAATGTTTGACGAGTTGAAGAGTTCTCTTCTGTTTTTGACTCACCAAATGTATCGCGTGCTGGTGGTAAAAGGGCATCTAGAATACGCTCTTCTGCCGCTTCTTCAGCGCGGTGTTTAAATTTTTTGGTTTGCTGTTCGCGGGTCATTTTAATTGAGATATCAACTAAATCACGAATGATAGTCTCAACTTCTTTACCAACATAGCCCACTTCAGTGAACTTTGTTGCTTCAACTTTAATGAAAGGCGCATTAGCAAGTTTTGCAAGGCGACGAGCAATTTCTGTTTTACCCACACCAGTAGGACCAATCATTAAAATGTTTTTTGGTGTTACTTCGGCGCGTAGCTCGTCGCTTAGTTGCATACGGCGCCAGCGATTACGTAGCGCGATTGAAACTGCTTTTTTAGCTTTAGCTTGGCCAATAATGTGTTGATCTAGCTCGTGAACGATTTCTCTTGGTGTCATCTCAGACATGGCAGTTCCTATTACAATTCTTCAATAGTTTGGAAATTATTCGTGAATACGCAGATGTTGCCGGCAATAGTAAGGCTTTTCTCTACAATTTCACGTGCACTTAGGTCGGTGTTTTCTAGCAGCGCTGTAGCTGCTGATTGTGCGAAGTTACCACCACTGCCAATCGCAATAAGGTCGTTTTCTGGCTGCACAACATCACCGTTACCTGTGATGATCAATGAAGCGGTTTCGTCAGCTACCGCGAGTAGTGCTTCGAGCTTTCTAAGTGCACGATCACTACGCCAATCTTTAGCCATTTCAACGGCAGCCTTGGTTAAGTTGCCTTGGTGCATTTCTAATTTGCTTTCAAATCGTTCGAAAAGGGTGAAGGCATCAGCAGTACCGCCAGCAAAACCAGCGATTACTTTGCCATTATAAAGACGTCGAACTTTGCGGGCGTTGCCCTTCATTACGGTGTTACCAAGTGAAACTTGGCCGTCGCCACCAATAACGACCTTGTCGTCGCGGCGTACACTTACAATAGTGGTCATGATTATTCCTCATCATCGAGCGGCAAGGCCGCTCGTAAAAAGCGATTGATGAGGTGTTTATATGGGTGAATGAACTAAAATCAAGTCCAAAGCCAAATTCCGCAGCCCATTATTTTGATACGTTTAAGTTTATTCTTATCACTTTCGGCCATACGTTTGGTTTCGTATGGGCCTAAGCGCACTTTATACCACGTACCATTACTGCCTTCGGTGCGTTTAACTTCAGCAACTAATCCAGCAAAAGCGATTTTAGCTTTCAGCGCTTGTGCCTGATCCATAGTTCTAAAAGAGCCGCATTGCATTACATACGGGCCTTTTTGCTCAATTTCTTTTACTTCAACCTGAACTTCGTGGTCTTTAATTTCCTGAATAAATTCAGGAGGCTCAGGGAGTGGAATAACTTCTTCTTCTTTTTTAGTAGGGTTTGCTTGTTGCTCTACTAACTCAGGATCGGCATTGTGTTTGATAAACCACAAGCCATAACCAAACCCGCCTACTAAAATAAGCGCAATTAAAACAAGGAGAACAGGGAAGGGCTTTTTCGCCGGGGCTTGTTTTTTATTATTTCGATTTGCTGGTTTTTTATTTATGTAATCGTGTTGTGCCATGACTCTTAATTGGCCTTTAAATCATATCTATAGGATCAACATCTAAGCTCCAACGCACCTTTTGCGCTAATTTACTGGTGCTTATATAGTCGACCATTTGCGCTAAATATTGGTGTAAGTGGGAGCGTTCCTGCGCCTGAATATGTAATTGAAAGCGATATTTACCTGCCACACGTTCCAGTGGCGCAGGTATCGGACCGAGCAATTGTATACCAGATATGTTCTGGACAGGAACCAAATCAGTTAAAAAATCCACCACTTGATTAATGTTATGCCCTTCTGCACGCACAATGGCCATATTGGTGATTGGAGGTAGTTGGGCATCTTCTCGTTCTGTCAGTGCATAGCGGGCAAAATCCTGATAGCCATTGTTTACTAAGTCTTGCAGTAGCGGGTGCTCAGGAAAGTGCGTTTGTAATAATACTTGCCCAGGTTCACCACTGCGACCAGCACGACCAGCCACCTGCGTGACAAGTTGCGCTAAATGCTCGGTTGCACGAAAGTCGCATGAATATAAACCACTGTCGACATCTAAGATCAAAACAAGGCTAACATCAGCAAAGTGGTGGCCTTTTGCTAACATTTGCGTACCAACAAGAATGCGGGCACCGCCTTGATTGATATCATCAAGGGCTTTTTCTAAGCTGCCTTTACGACGAGTTGAATCTCGGTCGATACGACTAATTGGAATATCAGGGAAGGTTTGCGTTAAAAACTCTTCGATTTGCTCTGTGCCTTTACCATTAGGGAAAATCTGTGTGCTACCGCAATCAGGGCACTGATGAGGCACTTGATGTTGCTCACCGCAGTGATGACATATCATCTGGCCAATGGCTTTATGAAAGGTTGCACTGGTGCTACAACGTGAGCACTCACTTAGCCAACCACACTCATGACATATAAGAGTAGGTGAAAAACCGCGACGGTTTAAAAACACCATCACTTGCTTACCACGTTCTAAATGCTGGCGCATATAGGCGAGGCTAGCATGGGCAATACCTGCTTGCTCAGGTTGCCCTTTCATGTCCATTAATTGGAACTGGTTAGCTGTGCTGGTTTGGGCCCGCTCAGTAAGACTCAATAACTGGTATTTGTTATTTATTGCTTTATGTAAGGTTTCAAGTGCTGGCGTGGCACTGCCTAAAACCAGCGGGATATTATGCTGATATGCTCTATAAGCGGCTAAATCTCTGGCATGATAACGTAATGTGTCTTGCTGCTTAAATGAGCTGTCGTGCTCTTCATCAACAATGATCATACCAAGTGATAAAAAAGGTAAGAAAATACTCGAACGTGTGCCGATCACTATGGCACAGCTGCCTTTTTCACAGAATCGCCAAGTTTGTAAGCGTTCGTTATCTGTTAGAGCTGAGTGCCATAGCATAATCGGAGTATCGGGAAAGCGGCGACGAAAACGGTTGACCGTTTGTGGCGTTAAGCCAATTTCAGGCACTAATACTAAGGCTTGTTGGCCTTTTTTAAGTACTTCTTCAAGGCATTGTAAGTAAACTTCGGTTTTACCACTACCGGTGACACCTTCAAGTAAAAAGCTAGTAAATCCGATGGCTTGATTAATGCTGGTACAAGCAACAGCTTGTTCTTTATTAAGGACGGGTTTGTCACCCACCGTTGGCGCGCGCTGCTGCCACTGATTATCATGCTCGATAAACTGGGTGATTAGTTCTTTATCGAGCAGGCTATCGATGGTTTTTTTTGTAAATCCAAGTGCTTTTAATTCGGTAACCGATGACTTGCCCGATTCGGCTAACTGCTTTAATAAACTTAACTGGGTTTTTGCTTTTAGTGACGGAAGTTTTGCCCCTTTATCAGTTAATTCAACCATATTAATGCTGGTTTTATCTGGGCATTCGCCTTGTCTTAATGCAGCCGGAAGCGCTGTATGAATGGTCTCGCCCAATGGATAACAGTAGTAACGAGCAGTAAATTTCAGGAGTGCTAAATGCTGAGCCGATAAAACTGGGGTCTCGTCTATGATATCGATAATCGGCTTTATTTTGTCAGCAGGTACATCTGTTGATGTTTTTAATGCCAGGACCACCGCTACCTTTTTTTGACTACCAAATGGTACTCGAACGCGCATGCCAGGCTTTAACTCAGGGCTATGCAGCAGCTGTTCAACTTTATAATCGAAGGTACGCTGTAAAGGGACTTTTATGGCAACTTCTACAAAGTGCATAACAACTCAACTGAAACAAAGATAGGAAGATAATGTACTAAAATTACAGTTAAAAACCTACCAACAAATTACTGAACAACCAGTCATTTGATTAATTTTTTAGCGAAAGATGCATTTAAAGCTTGTCGCAAGGTCGCTTGAGCTATAAAATACGCGGCCTATTAATTGTATTAACTGCGTATGGTGCCAGACTTCGGGTTTGGAGAGCGATACGGCCTTAACTAGAGGTTCCCTATGAAAGAAGGTATTCACCCTAAGTACGAAGCTATCACTGCAACTTGTTCATGTGGTAACAAATTCGAAACTAGCTCAACTCTTTGTAAAGACATCCACTTAGACGTATGTTCTGAGTGTCACCCGTTTTACACTGGTAAGCAAAAGATTTTAGACACTGGCGGCCGTGTTGATCGTTTCAACAAGCGCTTCGGTGCACTTAGCAGCAAGAAGTAATTTCTGCTGTTTTGTTAAAAGAAGCACCTTAGGGTGCTTTTTTTATGCCTAAAATTCTTAACACTGCCACTCACTCGCTCATCATCTTCACTTGTGTATCTTGCATAACTATTTCTGGCTGTTATGCCCATTATGTCGCTAATTTTGCAGACAAAGTGCCACCCCTTGGCTATATTCTTTTTTGTATAAACTTTCATAAAAGTTATTAAAAATAATAAATTTAAATAACTTTGTGAGTAAATGCTGTGAACTTCGTTGAAATGGCTGTTTTGGGCTAATTTCGGCTAATTGCAGTGTACGTGCGTATAAAATACAAAAACACGTGCTTAAAAGGTCATAAATAGGTGAATTTTTATGTCTGATTAATCGCAACTATGCGCAGAAATTGTTGGGAAATCCTTTAAAATTAAGCGATATAGCATATAACAGGATAGACCTGATAATACTTGGAATTTTTATACATTACAGGTATCGTACTGATGCAAGCTCTCTCACTTTTTAACTTTTTGCAGGATACTATCGCGTTATGTCAGATTTTCGTGAACAAGCATTACATTACCACGCTCACCCCGTTCCAGGTAAAATTAGTGTTGAACTAACCAAGCCAGCCGAAACGGTTAACGATCTCGCTTTAGCTTATAGCCCAGGTGTGGCTGAACCAGTCCGTGAAATTGCTGCCGATCCAGCAAATGCCTATAAATACACAGGTAAAGGCAACATGGTTGCGGTTATTTCAAACGGTACCGCAATTCTAGGTTTAGGTAACTTAGGCCCGCTTGCATCAAAACCTGTAATGGAAGGTAAAGCGTTACTATTCAAACGTTTTGCAGGCCTTGACTCAATTGATATTGAAGTTAAACACCGCACAACAGAAGATTTCATCAATACGGTTGCAAATATCGCTGATACGTTTGGTGGTATCAACCTAGAAGATATTAAAGCTCCTGAGTGTTTTGAAATCGAAAAAGCACTTATTGAACGCTGTAGTATCCCAGTTTTCCACGATGACCAACACGGTACAGCGATTGTTACTGCGGCAGGTATGCTTAATGCCCTTGAAGTTCAAGGTAAAGATATCGAAGATGCCATCATCGTGTGTTTAGGTGCTGGTGCTGCAGCCGTTGCCTGTATGGAACTACTTATTAAGTGTGGCGCACTGCGTGAGCATATCTATATGCTTGACCGTAAAGGTGTGATCCATACTCGTCGTGATGACTTAAATGAGTACAAGCAATTATTTGCTAACAACACTGATAAACGTACGTTGCAAGACGTTATTGCTGATGCCGATGTATTTGTAGGTGTATCGGGTCCTAACTTATTAACTGCTGATGATCTTAAATTGATGGCAGACAAGCCTGTGGTGTTTGCATGTTCAAACCCTGATCCTGAGATCGCACCAGCGCTTGCACACAGTGCACGTAATGATTTAATTATGGCAACGGGTCGTTCAGATTATCCTAACCAAGTTAACAATGTACTGTGTTTCCCGTTTATTTTCCGCGGTGCGCTTGATGTGCGTGCAACAGCAATTAATGATGAAATGAAGATTGCTGCCGTACACGCTATTCGTGGTATCGCAAAAGAGCCAGTACCAAGTGAAGTATTAAAAGCAGCGGGCGTTGAGTCGCTTGAGTTTGGTGCTGAGTACATTATTCCTAAGCCAATGGATCCGCGTCTTTTACCACGTATTGCACGTGCTGTTGCTGAAGCGGCTATAGAGTCGGGCGTGGCGCAAATCGACATGCCAGAAGATTACATGCGTTAAACTTAATTAGCTCTATTAGCTATAACGCGCAATAAAAAACTCAGCCAAGGCTGAGTTTTTTTATGTCTGTGATTATCGGCAGTTATCCGATGGCCGAAATACTTATTCTGAATCAAGCACTGGGATTTCTAACCCCATTTCTTGCATAATTCTTTTAACTTCTTCAGGTACCTTTTCAGGGTTGTCTTTACGAAGGTCGTCATCATTTGGTAATGGTTGACCTGTAAAAGCATGTAAGAAAGCTTCACACAATAACTCACTGTTCGTCGCATGACGCAGGTTATTGATCTGGCGGCGTGTACGCTCGTCAGTTAATACTTTTAATACGTTAAGTGGGATCGATACGGTAATCTTTTTTACTTGTTCTGATTTTTTACCGTGTTCTGCATATGGGTGAATGTATTCACCGTTCCATTTAGCCATAAGTTGTTTCGTTGCCTCGGTTGTCAGTGATTTACGCCTTATTCACAGCGCAAGATGCGGAAATTCTATCGCTTTAAAAAAGATAGTCAAATACTAGTTATTTAGCCATCTAGTGGTGTAAATGTATAAACTTCTATGTGTGAGCGATAAATGCTTTGACTTCTCATATTTGATCATCTAACCTTTTAGACGTCTAAACATCCAATTAAAGAATAGGTGATGAAATGAGCGAAAAAAATAAAGCGACGATTGCTGTTCGTCACGGCATCGAAGCCGATAAACATCATGGTGCGGTTGTGCCACCTTTATACTTATCAACCACCTATTCATTTGCTGACTTTGATACTAAGCGCCAATATGACTATGGCCGCAGCGGTAACCCAAATCGCGACATTTTAGCTGAAACCTTAGCTGAGCTTGAAGGTGGCGAAAAAGGCATTATCACTGCTACTGGTATGTCAGCAGTACACTTAGCGACCCAATTATTAAACAGTGACGATACCTTAGTGATCCCACATGACTGTTATGGCGGTAGCTATCGTTTATTCACCTCGCTTGAAAAACGTGGTCTATTAAAACTAAGAGTATTGGATTTAACGAATACAGATAATCACCAAGAAATTTTGGCGATTAAACCTAAGCTGATTTGGATTGAAACGCCAAGTAACCCAATTTTGCGTTTAACAGACATTAAAGCAATCACTCGCATCGCTAAGCAGTGCGGTGCTTTGGTTGCGGCTGATAACACCTTCTTATCACCTGCATTACAAAACCCAATTGAGTTTGGTGTTGATATTGTTGTGCACTCAACCACGAAATACATCAATGGTCACTCTGATGTAGTTGGCGGTGCGGTGATTGCTGCAACGCAAGAGCTAGGTGATGAGCTGGCTTGGTGGGCAAATAACATCGGGATTACTGGTGCGCCATTTGACAGTTACTTAACGCTTCGTGGTTTACGTACTTTAAATGTGCGTTTAAAGCAGCACCAAGAAAATGCCTTTGCTATTGCTGAGTATTTAGAAAACTCTCCTTATGTAAGCCAAGTTTATTACCCGGGTCTTGCTTCTCACCCGCAGCATGAGCTTGCTAAAGCACAGCAACGCGGTTTTGGTGGTATGGTGAGCTTTGATATTAAAGGCGACATTAACGATGCAGCAGCGTTTTTAACTAGCCTTAAAGATTTTAGCCTTGCTGAGTCACTAGGTGGGGTAGAAAGTTTGATTTGTCACCCTGCAACAATGACACACGCAGGCATGGAGCCTAAAGCGCGTCTTGAAGCCGGTGTAGGCGATACGCTGATCCGTATTTCTGTAGGCATTGAAGACGTAAAAGATCTCATTGCAGATTTAGACCGTGTATTCAATTTAGTTAAGCCTGGTCAAGGCCAACAAGTTACAAAGGCGGCTGTAGAGCAAACACAGCAAGATACACAGCAAAACGCGTCATTCAAGTTAACGCCAGCACATACGGCATTGTGGTAGAAGAAATGGTAAATATTGTTCATAAATTTGGTGGCTCAAGCTTAAGCTCAGCAGATCGTTATCATGCGGTAGCGAACATTGTTTTAGCGAATACAGAGCAGGGCGACTGCATCGTTGTGTCGGCATCGGGTAAAACAACCGATACCCTAGTGAAGCTATGGCAAAGTTACCAGCAGCAAGATAGCCAAGCTGTTAGCGATATTCTACTGCTTATTGATAACAACCAACGCGCTTTAATTGAGCAGCTACTCACAGGCCAGAATAAACAACAGGCGTTAGCACAGCTAAAAGATGAGCTTGCTGTTTTAAATGAATTAATTAGTCAGCAACAGTTACTTGAAGCCCCTTTACTTGCACATGGTGAAGTGTGGTCAGCACGTTTGTTAGCCGCTTACTTAAATCAGTTAGGTGTCGCTGCGCAAGATGTTGATGCAAGGCAGCTATTTACTTTAAATGATGGCCAGCTTTTACATCAAAAAAATCAGCAGCAATGCACAAGTGCAATAAGTAAATCGCATATCAACGTAGTAACGGGCTTTATTGCCGCAGATTGCCAAGGTAATACGGTAACTTTAGGCCGTAATGGCAGTGATTATAGCGCCACGTTACTGGCCAGTTATACTTTTGCCAAGCAAGTGTCTATCTGGACAGACACGCAAGGTGTATTCAGCACTGATCCTCGTAAAGTTAAAAATGCGGTTAAATACGCCAAGGTATGCCGTGAGCAAGCTAACCTATTAGCGCGCTTGGGCAACCCAGTATTACATGCAAAAACCTTGTCACCGCTAAAAGAAACAGAGATCAAACTTGTGGTTAGAAGTAGCTTTGATTGCGATGCAACGCCAACCGAAGTAGTTAAAGAAGGTTATAGCAAAGCGAAACGGTTTATTACGACCTTAGATAACATCGATTTATTACGGGTTGATAAACTAAGTGGTGGTGAAGTTGGTGAATTAAGCCAGTTAATTCAACACAGCCTGCATCACTTTGTTAAAGAGGGCGATACCTACTTATTAGTGCCTGGTCAAAGTACTCATCAGGTTGTGAGCCATTTAGCGGGCCGTGCAAATATTGTTGAGTCTAATTTAAGTGGTTGTGCAGTGGTAGCACCAACTGCTGATGTTAGTGTTCTTGCAGAGCAAGCAACAGCGCTTTTAAAAGAGCAAAGCATTCATCCACGCTTTGTACAGCAAGACGATAACTATGTGTTGATCTTAAATGATCAGGCAATTGATAGTGACGTTTTGACTTTATTACATGACAAGTTGGTAAACAAAGGCCAAGAGTTGGCCATTATAGTTGCTGGCCTTGGTAATGTAGGCGAAGTGTTCTTAGCGCAGCTCCAAGCTCAGTTTGCTCGTTTATCAGCTCAGTACAAGGTAAAAGTGGTTGCTCTTCTTCGTTCACAGCAAATGCTTTTTAGTGCTAGCGGTTTAAATACCGAAACATGGCAAGAGCAGTGGCATAACGAAGCGCAAAGCTACGACAAGGCAGAATTATTAGCACGTATCAATGAACTTGATTATGAGCATAAAGTGGTGATTGATATCACTGCCAGTGAGGCGTTCAGTCAGTTATACCCTGACTTTGTTGAACTTAACTGTCATTTGATCAGTGCAAACAAATATGCGGGTACTGCCGCGCATAGTTGGTATCAAAACTTACGTACTAATTTAGCTGAGCGAAATCTACTATGGCGCTACAACACCAGTGTAGGCGCAGGTTTACCGATTAACTTTGCTTTAGCTGATTTACAAAATAGTGGTGACAGTATTAACCGTATTGAAGGGGTATTCTCGGGTACTTTATCGTGGTTATGTAGCAGTTACGATGGGAGTGTGCCGTTTTCAGATTTAGTGCTTCAAGCTCAGCAAATGGGTTATACAGAGCCAGATCCTCGTGAAGATTTATCTGGCCGCGATATGCAGCGTAAACTGCTAATTTTAGCGCGTGACTTAGGCCTAGATTTAGAGCTTGATGACATTGCTTTAACACCTCTAATGCCAGAAGCGTTGGCAGCAGGTAGCTGGCAAGATTTTCTTGCAAACAAACAGCTGCTCGATGAATTCATGACAGAAAAAGCAGCCCAAGCTGCAGCTCAAGATAAAGTAGTGCGCTACACAGGCGCAATTACACTCGTTGATGGCAAGGTTCAGGCGCAAGTTGGTTTAGTTAATGTTGGCAAAGATGATGTATTAGCAAGCCTTAAACCGGGCGATAACATCTTTGTTATTAATTCACAGTGGTATACAGACAATGCATTAGTGATCCAAGGCCCTGGAGCAGGTAAAGAAGTCACTGCGGCTGGGGTTCATTCAGACCTGTATTGGCTGGTAAATAACCTAAAATAATTTTGCTGATCTTAGTTTAAATAGCTAAGCAAAAAGCGCCCCAAGGGCGCTTTTTTATTGTTTCAAAATAGCAACTCAGTTATTTAGAATAACTCTTCCTCTGTGCTGAGCTTTTCTTCAAACACGTCAGTAGGCTGTGCAAGTACATATTTAGTTGGTGCAGTGCCTTTAATGAAGTACTCAAAACGGCTGGTGTAGTCATTTTTGTGACTCAATAGACCTGTCTCTAAGTCGATACGTACTGATACGAGTCCTTCAGGGAGTTCAATCGGTGCTTCAGGCATGCCATCAAGCGCTGCTCGCATAAAGTCGACCCATGCAGGCTGCGCTGTTTTAGCGCCTGACTCTGCGCCCGAAATCTGAGATTTATCGAGGTTGTTATTGTAAGTTGAACGACCAAGCGTGATGCCTGGATTATCAAAACCAACCCATACAGAGGTAAGCACATTACGATTGAAGCCACTAAACCAAGTATCGACAGAATCATTGGTGGTACCTGTTTTACCTACTAGATCGCGACGATCCAATGCTTGAGCTCGCCAACCCGTACCGCTCCAACCGGTTTTGTGAGTCCAGCTACCGCCACCCCAAATCGCACTGTGCATAGCTTGTGAGATCAAGAATGCATTTTGTTTTGAAATAATTCGCGGTGCACAACGAGGCGCATTAGTTACAGCTGTATCAGTGATGTTTAGCTGATTATTATCAAGTGATGCAAACTCAGGAGTAATTGCTGGTTGTGGTGCATCACAGGCAAGTTCTGGTTCTGTTTTAAATAACACAGTGCCTGCTGAATCCTGAATCTCAGAGATAAAGTAAGGCTTAATTAAGTGGCCGCCATTGGCAAAGGTACTCATTCCTCGTGCTAGCTCAAGAGGGGTGATTGAGGCACTACCAAGAGCTAATGACTCGCTGCGGTTAATATCACTATTTAAAAAGCCAAATTTAAGCAGGTGATCGGCTGTACGCTCTAAACCCACACCGCGTAATAAGCGCACTGAAATAACGTTTTTCGATTGCGCTAATGCTCGGCGGATACGAATAGGGCCATTATAAACCGCCGGGCTGTTCTTCGGACGCCATGCCACACCTTGGCTTTTATCCCATTGGTTGATTGGCGCATCGTTAAGAATTGAAGCGAGTGTGTAACCGTTTTCAAGCGCTGCCGAATAAATAAAGGGTTTAATGTTTGAACCTACTTGGCGTTTTGCTTGTACGGCACGATTGTATTGGCTTTGTTCAAAACTGTATCCACCGACAATCGCTTTAATACGACCATCTTGTGGGTCAAGAGACACAAGAGCACTTGATGCTTCAGGAACCTGGCTTAATATGTAGCTTTCATCCGCATTTTTGCGAAGCCAAATTTGCGCGCCTTCGGTTAGGATGTCAGCCGCTGTTTTTGGTGCGAAGCTTTGACGGTAACGGGTAATATATTTGCGAGCCCATTTTAAGCCATCCCACTCAACAGTAACTTGTTCGCCGCTTTTTAATAGCACATCAATTGATTGCTCAGCGACATTAGTGACAACACCCGCTAATAGTGGGCCAAACTCTTTAACGTCTTTAAGTTTATTTAAAATGTCTTCTTGGCTAAGCGGGCTTTCGCTCTCGGTATCCCACAATTGTGCAGTTGCACCACGGTAACCATGACGCATATCGTATGCATGAAGGTTATCAACAATGGCATCTTGCGCGGCTTGTTGAATGTTCGAATCAACACTGGTGTAAACTTTAAAACCCGTATTATAAGCACGCTCATGACCGTAGCGTTTAACCATTTCAGCGCGAACCATCTCAGAAATATAAGGTGCATATACTTCAATTTCAGCGCCATGGAATTTAGCTGTAATTGGTGCGTTGATAGCCTCTTCATATTCGCTTTGAGTGATGTACTTTTCTGTAAGCATACGCCCTAGTACAACGTTACGGCGGGATTTGGCTCGTACAGGGTTGCGAATTGGATTAAGTGCTGATGGGGCTTTTGGTAGACCCGCAATCATCGCCATTTGCGCTAAGGTTAGTTCATTTAGGTCTTTACCATAATACACCTGTGCAGCAGCACCGATACCAAAAGCGCGGTTACCTAATTCAATTTTATTCAAATATAATTCGAGGATTTCGTCTTTACTTAATATACTTTCGATATGAAGAGCGATGAAGATCTCTTTGACCTTACGAATGTATGCTTTTTCTCGGGTTAAGAAGAAGTTACGGGCAAGCTGCATGGTTATAGTACTTGCGCCTTGTTTCTTTTCACCGGTAGATATGAGTACAATGGCTGAACGCACGATACCAATTGGATCGATACCGATATGCTCGTAAAAACGGTTATCTTCTGTTGCTAATATTGCATTGATTAATGGTTGGGGTATTTGATCTATTGTAACGGGAATGCGGCGTTTTTCACCGAATTGGTTAATCAATAATCCATCACGTGAGAATACCTGCATAGGTGTCTGTAACTGAACGTCTTTTAGAACCTGTACGCTAGGAATATCAGGTTTGACGTAATAGTATAGACCAACTAAAGTGATTAGTCCTAAAAATGAGCAGATGATAATAAATTGTAAAGTTCGCTTTAATAAAATCACTTATATTTTCCCTAAATGGACTCCCAATTAGAATCGGAGACTGCTAGTATATATTGATTAAAAAATGAATAATATTTTTTCAGATAAAAATTATAACTTGTTTATTATTAAAACAAAGGCCAAGTTGCAAACATGCTAAGTCAGCTATTTAAAAAGCCTTCATCTATGATGGTAGGAATCGACATCGGATCGCACTGTATAAAAGCAGTGCTGTTGCAAGAGACAGACGCAGGTTTGCGGCTTGAAGCGTTAGCTATTGAACCTATGCCAAAAGGCGCTATGTCTGAACGTTCCATACAAGACATAGAAGCGATAGGTAATGTTATCGCTAAACTAAAAAGAAAAATTCCTAAATCAGTTCAAACCGCAGCTGTAGCCGTTTCAGGCCAAACGGTAATTACGAAAGTGATTTTTATGGATGTATCATTAACAGATGCTGAATTAGAGTCACAAATAGCAATAGAAGCTGATAGTTTAATCCCATATCCACTCGATGAGGTTAACATTGACTTTGAAAAGTTGGCTATCAACGAAGCTGATCCAAGTAAAGTGAATGTACTGCTCTCTGCCGCTCGAACTGAAAGTGTGCAAGCGCGAGTAGGTGCCTTAGAAACTGCCAACCTAAAAGCAGCGGTTGTTGATGTTGAAAGCTATGCACTGAGCCGTGCGATGGATGTTTATTACCAACAACTGCCAAGTGATGCTTTTAACAAGTGTGTTGCTGTTGTTGATATTGGTGCTGTGCTGATGCTTGTGAGCGTTGTGCAAGAAGGTGAAACAATTTACACCCGTGACCAAGTGTTTGGTGGTGACCAATACACAAATAGCATTGTTGCATACTACAACAAGAGCTTTGATGAAGCTGAAATTGGTAAAACGACGGGTGACTTACCACCAAATTATACTTTTGAAGTATTAGCTCCATTCCAAACGTCACTGCTACAGCAAGTTAGACGCGCAGTGCAAATGTTCTTAACGACCAGTGGTAAAGATCAAGTTGATTACATTGTACTCACTGGTGGTACTGCTATGATCGAAGGCTTAGATAGGCTCCTAATTGAAGAGCTAGGCATTCACACTGTTGTTGCAGAGCCATTTGCTAACATTGAAATTTCGCCAAAGATTGATCGCAATATGTTGCAGCGTCACCGCACTCAATTTGCGATAGCCACAGGATTGGCATTAAGGAGCTTTTCACCATGCCACATATAAATCTGCTGCCTTGGCGCGAACAACATAGAAAAGACTCACAAAATAAGTTCGTTACCGTGCTATTTGGCGTTGTTGTCGTTAGCTTCTTAAGTATGTATTTACTAAGCTCTTTTTATGGCGGCTTGCGTGATGGACAAAACGTGAAGAACAATTTCTTAAATACTGAAATTGCATTATTGAACCAACGTATTCGTGAGATAAACGAACTCGATAAGAAAAAAGAAAACTTACAGCAACGTATGCGCCTCATCGAAGAGTTACAAAGTAACCGTAACTTAGGGACGCAAATTATGGATGAGGTCGCTAATATTGTTCCTGCCGGAGTTTATTTAACCAAGCTTGAACGCCGTGATGATCGTATTCATGTAATCGGTCGCAGTGAGTCTAATAACCGCTTATCAACTATGCTGCGTCAAGTACAAGGCTCATATTTGTTAGAGCGTCCTATTATGCAAGGCATTGTTGCTGGTGAACAAACGTCAAGATTATTGAGTGACTTTAATATGGATTTTTACGTTAAACCATTTGATCAGATAGGTGAGGCACGCAATGAACCTTGATATCAAAGCGTTAACTGAAATAGATTGGAATGAAATAGAGCTCGAAAATATGGGCGATTGGCCCATTGCTGTTAAGGCTTTGTGCTGTGCGTTTGTGGCTGCGCTGGTTTTATACTTTAGCTACAGCTTATTAGTGTCTGACGAAATAGCCAGTTATCACAGTGCGGTAGCGAAAGAGACAGAACTACGCAAAACTTATAAAGAAAAATATGCCATTGCGAGTAACTTAGAAATATATCGCCAGCAAATGGTTGAGATGGAAGATAAGTTTTCACAGCTATTAAAGCGCTTACCAACCTCAAACGAAACACCAGGCTTGTTGGACGATTTATCTTATGTTGGTACCACCAGTGGTTTAACATTTTTAAAAATTGGCTGGTTACCTGAAGTTGAAAAAGAGTTTTATACAGAGCTGCCGATTAAAATTGAAGTGGTAGGCACGTATCATGAGTTTGGTGAGTTTGTAGGTAAAGTTGCTCAATTACCTCGTATTGTGAGTTTACACGACTTTACTATTCAAACCCTGGGTGATGGTGAACTCACTTTCAGTGTTGTTGCTAAGACTTATCGTTATGAAGGGGGAGCTAAAAAATGAAGAAACTTCCCTTAATTATTGCCATGACTATTGTGCTAAGCGCGTGTAATGACGATACTTCAGAACAAAAAGAGTTTATTGATCAAGTAAAAGCGAGTACAACGCCTAAAGTTGAACCGATACCAGAGATCACAAAGTTTGAGCATTTTGCATATAGTGCTGGAAAATTACGCAGCCCGTTTGTGGCACCAAAGCCGGAAATTATCCAAAACAACTTAGTACAAGTTAAAAACTGCTTACACCCAGATCCTAATCGTGTTCGTCAACCACTTGAGAAGTACCCATTAGATAACCTAGTTATGCAAGGGACTATTGGCCGTGTTGGCAACAATTGGGCGCTGATTAAAGCAGCAGACAATACGCTCTATCGCGTCACTGTGGGTAATTATATTGGTCTGTACCATGGTGAAATTAAAGAAGTGCACGACAATTATATAGAATTATTAGAATTAATCCCGGATGGGGCTGGTTGTTGGAAGGAACGCCTGACTAAGCTGGAAATGTTAGAGGCGGAAACAAATGGTGCAAGTTAATCTTATGAAAGGTAAAAAGAAGATGCATAAAGGAATGGCTTGGTTAAAACACATGCATAAATTCATGTTAGCTGCATTAGCCTTAATCGTAGCACAGACGGCAATTGCCGCCCCTTTACTGTATGACGTACGTTATAACCCATTAATGAAAGGTGAAACACAGTTACAGCTGGTGTTTGATGAAGCGCTAACATTTGAACCTAAGGTTCAGGTTTATAATTCGCCAGCACGTATCGAAATGCTTTTCAGTAATGTGGGTGTGGATAATGAAGTACGCGATGTTCCAGTTAACCAAGCAGGCATTAAGCATGTAACCAGCACCTTGACCGCTGATGGTTTGAAGGTTGTTGTTAACTTAGACAAACTGAAAATCTATAAAACTTCAGCGAAAGACAACATTGTTACTTTGCATGTTTCAGATAACCCAATTACGAGCGAAGACAGTGCCAGTGGTTTGACAGCATCAAATAACTTTATCAATACAGTTCAGTCGATTGATTTTCGTCGCGGCGAAAAAGGTGAAGCACGTCTTTTAGTCTTCTTACAAGATACACAAGCTGCAATTGATGTGCATGAAAGTGGCGGCAAAATTATTGCAGAGTTCCACCACACAGATATTTTAGACGATTTATTGTATCAATTAGATGTCATGGACTTTGGCACCGTTGTTAGTAATATCGAAACCTTCAAAGAAGGCAATATGACGCGCATCGTGGTTGAACCAAATGCAGCGTTCAAGTTTACTCATCAACAAATTGAAAACATCTTTACACTAACCGTTGAAAAAGATGATACGCAGCGAGCTTACCTTGATGGCGGCATTGAATATCAAGGTCGCCCAATGAGTCTTAATTTCCAAGATATTCCAATTCGCTCTGTGCTACAGATTATTGCAGGCTATAACGAGTTTAACTTAGTAACTAGTGACTCAGTCACAGGCAATATCACGCTGCGCTTAGATGGTGTACCTTGGGATCAGGCACTTGATGTCGTGCTTAAAATTAAAGGTCTTGATAAGCGTATGGACGGTACTATTTTGATGGTTGCACCATCAGAGGAGCTTGCCGCTCGTGAAGCGAAGGAGCTTAAAGCTAAACAACAAGTTGAAGATTTAGAGCCGTTATACAGCGAATATATCCGTCTTAACTATGCTAAAGCTGAAGAATTTGCAGACTTATTGAAAACAGACACCAACAGCATTATTTCTGCGCGAGGTAGTGTGTCTGTTGATAAACGTACTAATACATTACTGATTAAAGACACAGCGAAAAGCATTGAAAGCGTGCGCCGTATGGTGGAAACCCTAGATATTCCTGTTAAACAAGTGGTCATTGAATCACGTATGGTGACAGTGAATGATAACGTGCAAGAAGACTTAGGTGTTCGCTGGGGGATTAGCGATGTGGGCAGTGACGGTGCTATCTCTGGCACATTAGAAGGTGCTGGTGGCATGGTCGGCGCGGGTTCATACGATAATATTCCAAGCTTGTCTGACCGATTAAATGTTAACTTACCGGTTTCAAGCCCTGCGGGTAGCATTGGTGTACAAATTGCTAAATTGGCCAATGGCACTATCTTAGATTTAGAGTTAAGTGCTCTTGAAGAAGAAAACCGCGGTGAGATTATCGCAAGTCCACGTATCACCACAGCGAATCAACAAAAAGCCCGCATTGAGCAAGGCACAGAGATCCCGTACGTTGAAGCTGCATCAAGTGGTGCAACAACAGTAACGTTCAAAAAAGCGGTATTAAGTTTAGAAGTAACACCACATATCACGCCAGACAACAAGGTCATTCTGGATCTTGTGATCACGCAAGATACCCGTGGTGATACGGTACAGACACCAACGGGTTCAGCGGTGGCGATTAATACTCAAGAAATCCAAACACAAGTATTAGTAGAAAATGGCCAAACTGTGGTGCTTGGTGGTATCTTCCAGCAGCAAATCGTTAACTCAACTAAGAAAGTACCTCTGTTAGGTGATATTCCTTACTTAGGTGTATTGTTCAAAAGCACCAGTGAATTTAACGAGAAAAAAGAGCTGCTAATCTTTGTTACACCAAAAATTCAAATCGATTAAGTGATTTTTTCTTAAGCAACGAGCAATTTGCATGTTTAATTGCTCGTTATCTGGCTTTTTATGCTAATTGACTTGAAATACCCAAGCAATTACTGAGATAATCCCCTCCTTAATTTTGGGGCCAGGTCGTTAGGCGGGGTTTTATTTCAAATTTTAGAGTTCGTTTGTACTAAAAAGATATGGCTGAGAAACGTAATATATTTCTAGTGGGCCCTATGGGGGCTGGCAAAAGCACAATTGGTCGTCACATTGCTGACCAATTACACCTTGAATTTTTCGATTCAGATCAAGAGATCGAGCGTCGTACTGGAGCAGACATTGCTTGGGTATTCGATCTTGAGGGTGAAGAGGGCTTTCGACTTCGTGAAGAAACTGTAATTTCAGACCTAACTGAGATGCAAGGTATTGTTCTTGCAACAGGTGGTGGTTCTGTGATCAGTAAAGAAGTACGTAACAAGCTATCTGCTCGTGGTATTGTTGTATACCTAGAGACACCAATCGAAAAGCAAGTTGCACGCACACAGCGCGACAAGCGTCGCCCATTATTGCAAACAGAAGAAGCACCGCGTGATGTACTAGAGCGCTTAGCTGAAGAACGCGAACCGTTATACAAAGAAGTTGCTGATTTTGTTGTCCGCACTGATGAGCAAAGCGCGAAAGTTGTTGCTAATCAAATCATCGAGAAATTAGATTTTTAAAAACCAATAATAAAAAGGAAACTAGCTATGCTTGAATTAACAGTTAATTTGGACGAGCGAAGTTATCCTATTTATATTGGTCAATCTGCTCTTAAAGAGACTGGTCGGCTGCGTGAGCACATCGGCGATTGTCGACCAATCATTATCACTAACGACACCATTGCACCTTTATATCTTGATGATGTAATGACGTCGTTAGCTGATCTTAACCCGTTATCTTTTATTATCCCTGATGGTGAGCAATACAAATCACTTGAGTGGTTTGAAAAGATTTCGGCGTTCTTACTTGAACATAACTGTGGTCGCGATACGTGCCTTATTGCATTAGGCGGTGGTGTTGTGGGTGACCTCACAGGTTTTGTTGCTGCATGTTATCAACGTGGCGTGCCTTTTATTCAAGTACCAACTACCTTGCTCTCGCAAGTTGACTCATCAGTAGGTGGTAAAACGGCAGTAAACCATCCGCTTGGTAAAAACATGATTGGTGCTTTTTATCAGCCGCAAGCAGTATTTATCGATACACAGTCTCTTCATACATTGCCAGAGCGTGAATTCGCAGCGGGCATGGCTGAAGTTATCAAGTATGGCCTCATTTACGACACAGAATTATTTGCTTACCTTGAGCAAAATATTGCCAACCTTAAATCACTCGACGAGCAAACATTACAGCACGTAATTTACCGTTGTTGTGAAATCAAGGCCTTAATTGTTGCACAAGATGAAAAAGAAGCAGGTTTACGCGCATTACTAAACCTAGGGCACACCTTTGGTCATGCGATTGAAGCGCAAATGGGTTACGGTAACTGGTTACACGGCGAAGCTGTTGCGGCAGGTATGGTACTTGCAGCACGTCTAGCCCATACCCGTGGTGATTTAACCGCAGCTGAACTTGAGCGCGTCGTTAAATTGATTGCAGATTATGACTTACCTGTTGATATTCCAGCAGAAATGACCAGCGAGCAATTTTTAACGCACATGCGTAAAGACAAGAAGAATAAGAAAGGCACGATACGCTTTATTCTTCCTACCCAATTTGGTCAATGTGCGCTGGTAAGTGATGTTACTGATCAGCAGGTTTGTGATTTAATAGCGCGCTAATGCAATCGCAAATATTGCCTAGCCGTGCTGCGCTAGTTGATCGAATCGCTCTGCAGTTTGAATATGGGCAAAATCTAATTTGCTTGCTTGGCCCGTCAGGCCTTGGTAAAAGCTATTTATTAGAAACCTTCATTACTGATAAATACCACAACTTTAATAAAGCGTTTGTTCAGTTGTCTGGAAAAATGACTGACCAGCAGTTTATGACTGAATTGCTAGAACAAAGCTTTAGTAACCCGCTGATTGATCACGCTTTAAGTTTGTCTGAAAATTTCTATCAACTCTATAAACAACAACCTTGTGGTGATTGTTTATGGGTGATTGATGGAGGCCGTCATTTATCGGAAGAGTTAATTCAGCAATTAGAAATTCTTGCTAAGCAAAGCCCAAGCACGTTATATATATTGATTGCATCACAATCGGTTGGGCAATTTAGCCAAGCCGTCGAGATCCACCTTGAAGCGCTAAATATAAGTGAAAGTAAACAGCTCATGCGTTGGTTTTTCGATAGCCTCCCTGTGGAAGAAGATCCTGTTTTTCGCACTTTCTTACAAGAGGCGCATGGTAATCCTGCCTTATTACTTGCATGGCAACCAGAACAACAAACCGCAGACATTCGCGCACCCGAAAAAAGCTATAAACTGCTTTATTTAATTTTGCTCTTAATCACAACCATGCTGCTTATTATTGGCTTTCTATATAAAGCAGACATGACCGAGTGGTGGAAAGCGCACTACCAGCAAGATACAACGAGCACTGTGGCAACCGCATTACCTGCAGAAGCGGTAATTAATGGTCCAGTAGAAAGCAAAGAGCTAGCTTCGGAGCACGCTCAAGGTGAGTCTCAAGCCGAGCAGCAAGTTACCAATCATGATGCTGTCGACACGACTCAAGCTGCTAATGTGCCGGTTGATAACTCTGTAATAGAAAACCGTGAAAAAGAAAGTCATAACAATAATGTCGCTGCGATTGTAGATAGCCTATTACCTGCAGAGCAAGTAGCAGAAGAGACTGATCAGCCAACGCCTGATGAAGTAGCGACAGCCATCATGAGTAACGCTGAGCCAATTGCAGACGAGGTAACTGAATCAGAACCTCAGCAGTCGTTAGTGGGTAACGCGTGGTATTTAACTCAGCCAGATGACAATTTTGTAATCCAATTACTTGCGGTGACTAAGCAAGAGATCAGCGATAAGTTTATTAATGAAAATGGCTTGCAAGGGCAGGTAAAGACTTACCAAAGTTTACGTAACGGTAAGCCGTGGTGGATTGTCACTTATGGCAGTTATAGCACACTCAATGACGCGAAGAAGGGCGTAACAACACTTTCTGATAATGTGCGTAAAAATCAGCCGTTTTATAAAAAAATAAGTAAAATTAAACAAGAAATCGCTTCACTAAATCAGTAAATTAAAACTGATTAGTGTAAAATCGCGCAACACCGAATTGAAGTTAAGAGCAGATGCAGCAAAAGACCAGAGCCTTCCTTAAATGGGCGGGTGGAAAATACAGCCTAGTTGAAGATATTCATACCCGCTTGAAGCAAGCGAGTGTGGATGCTGACACCTTAGTTGAACCTTTCGTTGGTGCTGGCTCTGTATTCCTTAATACGGATTTTAAGCATTATATTTTAAACGATATCAATGCGGATCTGATCAACCTTTACACTGAGCTTAAACGCACGCCTGATGAGTTCATCAGTGATGCAAAAAAGTTGTTTGTAGAGCTCAATAACCATCCTGAAGCCTATTATGAGTATCGTGTTCAATTTAATCAGAGCAGCGATGTGTATGAGCGAGCGATTTTATTTTTATATATGAATCGTCATGGCTATAACGGTTTGTGTCGTTACAATCTAAAAGGTATTTTTAATGTGCCTTTTGGTAAATATAAGCGCCCGTACTTTCCTGAAAAAGAAATGCATTTCTTTGCTGAAAAAGCACAGCAAGCAACCTTTACCTGTTTAGGTTATGACGAGGTGTTTAAGCTTATTCCTGAAAACGCAGTAGTGTATTGCGACCCACCTTATGTACCGCTGAGTAAAACGGCATCATTTACTTCCTACGCTAAAGGCGGCTTCAATTTAGATGATCAAGCTAACTTGGCTAATTTAGCTGAGCAAGCGGCATTCGAAAATAACACGCCGGTGCTTATTTCTAACCATGATACTGTATGGACTCGTAAAATCTATAGCCAAGCATCACTGGATGAAATTCAGGTAAAACGCACGATTAGCCCGAAGGGAGGTTCACGTAATAAAGTGAATGAGCTAATGGCTATGTATTTAGCACCAAAGAAACGGTGAAATAAATCGCTGCTACAAACAGGCTGAATAACACCAGGGCAATGATGATAATTGTACTGAGCGAATGCTCTTTGAAATCAGCTTGACGCTTGTCTTCTGATTGCACACCAAAAAATGCCGCGAAGACACTTTGTAATGCACTAATGAATTTGTTCATGCGATTTAGAACTTAGAACCTAAACCGCTAACTTTCTTTGATTCTTCGTTACTTGTTAATAGTTCAAGTAAATCAAGGTAATGGAATTGAGCGCTGCGGCTATCACCCGTTAACCAAGAAAACCATCCTGTTTCTTGTTCTGCTTTCATACATTGAGCAGAAGATGATGATGCGCTAACTGTGTTGCACGAGCAACCAGACGCCACTGCTAAAAAGTCGTCTTCATCAGCCGATGAAAAAGATACAAACGCAGCAACAGAAAGTGCGGACGCGATTAAGATCCCTATTTTAAAAGCACGCATGAGAATAACCCTTGTTTGTGTTATTTAGACAAGCATACATAACAATTGCTCAAATAACAAACTTAATTACTGCTGAATTAAATAAAAATTTAATAAAATTAACCCTTTAAAGTAAATTTTATGTTTATATTTTGTTTCATATGCATGTATTGTTACATCTTGATTAATAGAGTTTTAGCTCAACTTTTGATTAATTCACCTTAAATTCAATAGGCTAAAAGGATTAGCTTCTCTCTATCGCATTCTAACAACCTGCTGTGGTGTTTTAATCAGCTGTCGATTGGGTTACATTATGCGCTCTTCTTGCAGTCGCAAATTATGATGGAATCTCTCATGTTGGAAACATTACAAAAGTATTTAATAGCCCCTTCTATTTTATCAGCTGACTTTGCCCGTTTAGGTGAAGATGTTGATCGTGTATTAGCAAGTGGGGCAGACGTTGTACATTTTGATGTAATGGATAACCATTATGTGCCAAACCTAACTTTTGGCCCGATGATTTGTAAGGCACTGCGCGATTACGGTGTCACAGCACCGATTGATGTGCATCTTATGGTGAAACCTGTCGATCGCCTAATTCCCGACTTCGCTGAAGCGGGCGCTTCTATTATTAGCTTTCACCCTGAAGCAAGTGAGCATATTGACCGTACCTTACAGCTTATAAAAGTCAGCGGTTGCCAAGCAGGGCTTGTATTTAATCCTGCGACCAGCCTTAGCTACCTTGAGCATGTGCTCGATAAAGTTGATGTGGTGCTATTAATGTCGGTTAACCCTGGTTTTGGTGGTCAAAGTTTTATTCCGCATACGCTCGAAAAGCTTCGCCAAGCGCGTAAAATTATTGATGATTCAGGTCGTAATATTCGACTAGAGGTTGACGGTGGTGTTGGTGTTAATAACATTGCTGAAATTGCAGAAGCGGGCGCTGATATGTTTGTTGCTGGCTCTGCAATTTTCAATCAACCAGATTACAAAGCCGTTATCGATGCGATGCGTAGCGAACTGGCAAAGGTTGAATCATGAAATACGATGCAGCATTTTTTGATTTAGACGGCACCCTAGTCGACAGTGTTTATGATTTATATATTGCGATGAACCTGACTCTTACTGACTTAGCGTTTCCGGTTGTTACGCAGAAGCTAGTTGAAAGCTGGGTCGGTAATGGTATAGAAACACTTGTTAAACGTGGTTTGAGTGGCGATATGCAAGTTAGTGAGCATTTAGATGAAGCCCTTGCTGAGCGTGCAATTAAGTTATTTTATCAGCACTATGACCAAGTTGTAGGTGACTATAGTGCGCTTTATCAGCATGTAGAAACAGGGCTTGCCGCACTTGCTGGTATTCCTAAAGTGGTGATCACCAATAAGGCGCGCCGTTTTACCGAAAAGTTACTTGATAAACTGTCACTGACCAGCCATTTTCAGTTTATTGTCTGTGGCGATGATATGGCTAAGAAACCTTCACCAGAACCATTGCACTTTGCTTGTCAGCAATTAGATGTTAGCCCTGAAAAAGCGGTTATGATTGGCGATTCAAAAAGTGATATTTTGGCAGCAAAAGCTGCAAATGTTGACGTTGTCGCGCTTGGTTATGGCTATAACCAAGGTGAAAACCTCGCTGATTTCAATCCAGAGTACCTCTGCGAGAATTTCTTAGATATAATACCCGTTCTTACCCAAAGGTAAGTGCATTTTAATTTCGTCTTTTTAGTTTAGTAAAAAATATAAAGGAACATCATGAGTAAACCAGTAGTGTTAAGTGGCATTCAGCCAACCGGTGGTATGACAATAGGCAACTATGTTGGCGCTATTAACCAGTGGCTTAAGCTACAGGAAGACCACGAAAGTTTCTTTATGTTAGTTGATTTACATGCCATTACGGTACGCCAAGATCCAGAGCAATTACGTTCGCGCGTTCTTGACGGTATTGCGCTATATGCTGCATGTGGTATCGATCCAGAGAAAGCGGCGTTATTTGTACAATCTCAAGTACCAGAACATGCACAGCTAAGCTGGGTATTAAACTGTTACGCGCAAATGGGTGAGCTTAATCGTATGACGCAGTTCAAAGATAAGTCATCTAAGCATGCGAATAACGTGAATGTGGGTTTATTCTCTTACCCAGTGCTGCAAGCAGCTGATATCTTGTTATATCAAGCAGATCAAGTGCCAGTGGGTGAAGATCAAAAGCAACACCTTGAATTAACACGTGATATCGCAACACGTTTTAACAACCTATACGGTGACGTGTTCAAACTACCTGAGCCGTACATTCCTGAGTTTGGCGCACGTGTAATGAGCTTACAAGATCCGCTGAAGAAAATGTCTAAGTCAGATGAAAATCCAAACGGTTACATCATGTTATTGGATGAGCCGAAGAAGATTGAAAAGAAACTGAAAAAAGCAGTAACCGATTCAGACGAGCAAGCGCGTATCTACTTTGATCGTGAAGAAAAACCAGGTGTATCTAACCTACTTACTTTATTATCAGTTGCAACTAAGCGCTCAATTGAAGACTTAGTACCTGAATATGAAGACAAAATGTATGGTCACCTGAAAAAAGACACCGCAGCAGCGGTTGTGAATATGATTGAGCCAATCCAAGCGCGCTTTAAAGAGATTCGTGAAGATCAATCATTGCTTGATAGCATCATGAAATCAGGTGCTGAAAAGGCGAGTATTCGCGCTGAGAAAACATTAAAAGCTGTGTACGATGCGGTAGGTTTTATCCCTCGCCCGTAATCTTTCAGCAAATAATTGAAATAAAAATACCGCTATAAAGCGGTATTTTTTTAGCTATTAAAAACTAAGCACGATTAATACTGTAAACAAACAGATAAGTGCAGCAGCGGTTTTGTCTGTTTTTTCCATTTTCTTATTCCTCATCTGTGTTCAACTGTTTAATTGCATAGCCTTTATTTTTTAGTAAGCCTAACAAGCTATCGTCACCGGCCAAGTGGGCTGCGCCAACAAGCACCAGCTCTTTTTGATGATTAGTAAAATAGCGCTCTATCTTGCTAAGCCAGGTTAAATTACGCTGCTTAATTAGCATGTTATAGGTGAGTAGATCATGCTCTTTGAGCGGCATAATAGTGAGTGTATTCATTGCCTGCATATCGCCATTTCGCCATGCATCAAGCAGGGCAGCATAATGATGCTGATAGTGAGATATTTGCGCTAATTGTGATTCAATAAAGGCACTTTCGTCTTGGCTACCTAATTGCTTAAATAGGTGTAATTGAAACGCTAAGGTTTCAAGGAAAGCCAACTCTTTATCATCTTGTTTTGCTAATTTAGTTAGGTAGCTGTCGACACCTTCACCTAGTAGTGATTGCTTTTGTAATTCTAATGACGTCATTAACAAACTTACCAAAAATGGGCGAAAGCTATCGAACTCACTCAGTTTCATACCGTAACGGTTTAGCTGCTCTTCTAACTGCAGCTTCACTTTTGCTGTTAGCTTGCTACTTAATGTTTCACCTGCTTGGTAGCTAAGCGTTTTTAGCATTGTGAGCTGTGCCGAACTATCGCTTGGTGCAGGTACATCGGCTTCAAGTACTAAGGTATCTACTTGTTTATAAGCTTGATTAAATTCTACTGGGAGTGGTAGCTCTTTTGGAGGCAAAATATGAATTGAACCTGCAATGTAAATATAGTCATCGCCTTTACTTACCTGCCAAACAGCACTTTTAGCAGCGCCAAACCCACTTGTTAATAAGCCAGATGCAGCAACTGATGAGATGAGAAAGTGTCGAGTCAGTGTTTTCATTATTTACGCCTGTTAATTGAAAGAAGCTTGCTCAGCACTCTGAGCAAGCCAACGATTACTTATTGAGTTGTTGCTCAATTTGCAAATCAATTTTATTGTTCATTTGCTCAATAGACGCTTCGATAGAAGTCTCTAATTGCTGATTTAGTTTTTGAGCACCTTGCGTATTAAGTAAGGTATTAGGCGATGTAATAATGATTGCAGTGACAGCTAAAAGTGACATCATTTTTAATACTGAGTTAGTCATAATTTAATTCCTTTCATTGGTTGATTAGTTTTATCAGCGAAGCAAAATTGGTTGGTAGCCCGTTGATGGAAACTACAATAGCGAGGAATTTACATAGAGTCGCTTATCTAGTTCTAAGCGATTTATTTATAAGGTTTTAAAATTTTAATTTGTTTTATTTCAGTGTTTTATGTCTAATTCTTACGGAGTGAAATAAGGTTTTAAAGCCTATTATTTTGAGGCTGTGTATTTTGATGCTAGTGTAGGTGTATCAAAATAGGAACTGGTAGGTTTTGCTATGGGCTTTAAAGTAAAACATTATGCGACTAAAACAGTGGCAGCGAATAGCTCATTAGAATGGGAACTAATTTTAACTGAACTTATTATTGGTAGCCTTTGCGCAGCTTTCGCAAAGGTCGGCTATGACGCAACAATGCTGCTTATTTTTATACCCAACTTAGTAATCGCCTTAGTTTGCTTTGGCTTTATTGGGCTTTCCATATTTCATTTCATCAGAGAAAAGCGCAGTAAGCCAAGCGAGTAGTATTGATTGCTGCGTTACTTTGCTACTGGAGTGACACCAGGTGAGTCACACGCAATCACTTCAAATCGATAGCCATATTCGGCATTGTGATCAGGGGTTACTTGTACTATTTCGTAATCATTCAGCTCAACGGCTTTACTGTTTTCTGCTTTTAAACAGCGTGAATAACTATCGGCTTCAAAGCTGTAAGCAAACATCGCAATTAAACGTTTGCTGCGTTCAAAGTAACCTTTGGTATCTAAAAACTGGCGAAGGTTTTCGGCGGTTTCGCTGTCACCTTTTATATCTACGTCTTGGCTTGGAGCTGAGCTTTGTGTACTTTCAGGAAGTTGTTGCTCGAGCTTTTCACCGAGTTCTTCGACCGCTTTTTGCTGCTCTTCACCGGATTCTTTGGCAATGACTTTGCTATCGAGAAAGGTACTGACCATGTTGTCGAGCACTTCTTCAGGGGGCTTATCATCAAGAAACGAAATCAGGTTAATAAAGACCACAGACGCTAAAACAAAGCGCACAATAGCGGTTAACAGCGGCGAATAGCTTTGACTAATAAATTTAACTCGCTCAGAGCCGAATGGCTTTATCAGCAACAAGATAAAAATGTAGAAAGGCAAAAAAAGTTGAAATAACAATAAAGTACCTAGTGTTATTCCCATTGCCCAGGGTGGTAAATACAACAGGGTAGCAAAGTTATGTGTGTAGTTAAAATGACTGGAAGAGACATGAGTCACATCATTAACTATGCCGCTCGCACCGGCCAAGACAAAATTAGCGATACTGGCATAGAAGATTAAAATCAGTGCTTTGCCAGCAAGAGAGTGCCAAAGCTGGTTAAACTTGGGCCAAAACTCAATAACAAGCGCAATGATAGTGATGGTGGCACTTAGCCAGCCCGATTGCAGAACAATCAGGCTGCTTAATGCTAAAAGGTAGAGCTTTTGTGCGGTACTTAAGTTAAACCAAATGGCTTGTAATCGTTCAACCAGCCTTGTTTTATGAGGCTGCCAGCTACGTTGCTGTTGTTGAAACTGTTTATTAGCGCGCCATTTTGCAATTTTTAAATACCTACGCACGCAATATCCTTTTTATAGTAATGGTTTTAAGTATCTTCCCGTGTGTGAGCGCTCACAATCGGCGACGTCTTCAGGTGTACCAGAAATTAAAATTTCACCACCGCCTGAACCACCTTCTGGGCCTAAATCGACAATCCAGTCAGCAGTTTTAATCACATCAAGGTTATGCTCAATAACAACAATGGTATTACCGTGATCGCGTAAGCGGTGAAGTACTACTAATAATTGCTGAATATCAGCAAAGTGTAAACCCGTAGTTGGTTCATCAAGGATATACAGCGTTTTACCGGTATCGCGCTTTGAAAGTTCGCGAGCCAGTTTCACACGCTGTGCTTCACCACCCGAAAGGGTAGTAGCTGCTTGACCTAAGCGAATATACGACAAGCCAACATCCATTAAAGTTTGCAGTTTACGTGCAATGGCCGGAATTTTATCAAAATAGTCACGGGCATCTTCAACGGTCATTTCGAGTACTTGGTGAATGTTTTTACCTTTGTACTGTACTTCGAGGGTTTCGCGATTGTAGCGCTGACCTTTACACACATCACAAGGTACATACACATCAGGTAAAAAGTGCATTTCTACCTTGATCACCCCATCGCCTTGGCAAGCCTCACAACGGCCACCTTTAACGTTAAAGCTAAAGCGACCGACTTTATAGCCACGCGAACGGGCTTCTTGAGTGCCTGCAAATAGCTCACGAATACCAGTAAAAATACCGGTGTAAGTGGCAGGGTTTGAGCGCGGAGTACGGCCAATAGGGCTTTGGTCAATATCAATCACTTTATCAAAATGATCTAGACCCTTGATTGACTTATACGGGGCCGCTTCAGCGGTCGTTGCGCCATTTAACTCGGTATGAGCCAGTTTAAATAAAGTGTCGTTGATAAGTGTCGATTTACCTGAGCCTGACACACCGGTGATACAGGTCATTAAGCCAAATGGAATACGTAAATCAACGTTCTTTAAGTTGTTACCTGTGGCACCAAATAGCTCAAGCCATTTGTCGTTGGTTTGATGGCGAGTCGCTGGTACTTCAATTTTCTTCTCACCAGAAAGGTACTGACCCGTGATTGAATCTTTGCTGGCAAGAATATCGTCATGGGTACCTTGTGCAATAACATGACCGCCATGAACACCTGCACCTGGGCCGATATCGATAATATGATCCGCAGCGCGAATGGCATCTTCGTCATGCTCAACTACAATGACCGTATTGCCCAAATCACGTAGGTGAATAAGGGTTTGTAGTAGGCGGTCGTTATCGCGTTGATGCAAACCAATTGATGGCTCATCCAGTACATACATTACACCAACTAGACCTGCACCAATTTGACTTGCTAAACGAATACGCTGCGCTTCACCGCCAGACAGGGTGTCGGCACTTCGCTCAAGCGATAAATAATTGAGACCTACATTAATGAGGAAAGATAAACGGTCACGAATTTCTTTAAGGATCTTATCGGCAATTTGGGCGCGCTGGCCTGTTAGATTTAAACCATCAAAAAATGCCATGCTTTCACCAATACTCATTGTGGTGATTGCTGGTAGATTGGTTTGGCCTATAAATACATGGCGAGCTTCTTCGCGTAATCGAGAGCCATGACAGCTCGGGCACGCTTGGCTTGTTTGGTATTTTGCGAGCTCTTCGCGCACTGAGTTTGACTCTGTTTCACGGTAGCGGCGATTCATATTATTTAAAACGCCTTCAAACTCATGGTTACGCGTAATTAAATCACCACGGTCGTTACGGTAATTAAAGGCAATTTTAGTTTTACCTGAACCTTCAAGAATCACCTTTTGCGCATCTTTACCAAGTTCTTGGAAAGGCACTTCTAGGTCAAACTTATAATGCTCAGCGACAGCTTGCAGCATTTGGAAGTAATAAAAGCTACGTTTGTCCCAACCTTTAATTGCACCACCCGATAGGCTTAGCTCAGGATTTTGCACAACACGGTTTGGATCAAAATACTGACGCACACCTAAACCATCACAGCTTTGACACGCACCCGCAGGGTTGTTAAACGAGAATAAACGCGGCTCAAGTTCACTCATTGCATAGCCACACGTTGGGCAGGCAAAATTAGCAGAAAACAGCATGTCTTCGCTGAGTGAATCGTCCATTGCCGCTACATGGGCAATACCAGATGAAAGCTCAAGGGCTGTTTCGAATGATTCAGCTAAACGCTGTTGTTGGCCATCTTTAACTTTAAAGCGGTCAACCACAACTTCAATCGTATGCTTTTTATGAAGCTCAAGGGTCGGTGGATCTGATAAGTCACAGACTTCGCCATCGATACGTGCACGAATAAAACCTTGGCTTGCTAGTTGCTCAAGCAGCTTAACATGCTCACCTTTACGGTCTTTTACCACCGGTGCTAACAACATTAGCTTACTTCCTTCAGGAAGCGCTAAAACGGTATCGACCATTTGGCTGATCGTTTGTGCTGCAAGCGGTAAATCGTGAGTAGGGCAGCGAGGCTCACCGACACGGGCAAATAATAAACGTAGGTAATCGTATATTTCGGTGATGGTACCGACCGTTGAACGCGGGTTATGCGACGTCGATTTCTGCTCAATAGAGATAGCAGGTGATAAACCTTCAATGTGATCAACATCGGGTTTTTCCATCAGCGATAAGAACTGTCTTGCATACGCTGACAATGATTCAACATAACGACGTTGCCCTTCTGCGTACAAAGTATCAAACGCTAAAGACGATTTCCCTGAACCAGATAGGCCAGTGATAACTATCAGCTTATCACGGGGAATGGTTAGGCTGATGTCTTTTAAATTGTGCGTACGGGCGCCTCGGACTTCAATGTTTTCCATGCTATCTCGTTTTATTACCTAATTATTTTTTCAGTATCTCATAATACGCGATAAGATTAATCCTTGATCAAAGAAAAAATCATCGCTTACAGGTGATTATTTAGTTTTCGCTTGTGGTAGAATCCACGCTCAAATTTTAATAGACAGCAAGATCAGTAATTCATGACAGCATCTTCACTCAACTCTCGAGAAAAACGCGCTGCCGTTTCGTTGGCGAGCGTCTTTGCATTCCGTATGCTTGGCCTATTTATGCTGATGCCAGTATTGGCGATTTATGGTCAGCAACTAGAAGGTTTTTCGCCGCTTTGGATTGGCTTTGCTATTGGTGCCTACGGTTTAACGCAAGCGGTGTTACAAATACCGATGGGGTGGTTGTCTGATAAAATTGGCCGCAAAAAAGTGATTATTGGTGGCCTTTGTATGTTTGCTCTTGGTTCAGTGATTGCGGCAACTGCTGAGTCTGTTCAAATGGTTACGCTAGGGCGTGCACTTCAAGGCATGGGGGCGATTGCCAGTGCCTTATTGGCACTTGCTTCTGATTTAAGCCGTGATGAGCAACGTCCGAAAGTTATGGCCGTGATTGGTATGTGTATTGGTATGAGCTTTGCTGTTGCTATGTTACTTGGGCCAATTGTTGCTGCATCGTGGGGAGTCGCTGGGGTATTTTGGCTTACCGCAGGGCTTGCCATTTTAGGTATTCTAATCGTGTTATTTTTAGTTCCTAATGCGGTAAGTAAAGCCCCAAAAGGGGATACGCTTGCTACTTTAGATGACATTAAACAACTGATTAAACACCCGCAATTAGCACGCCTTGATTTTGGTGTAATGCTGCTGCACCTGACATTAACCACTGTATTTGTCGCCTTACCAGGCCAGCTTATCAAAGATGGCTTAGTTGCAGACCACCATTGGTATTTATATATTCCTGTGCTGTTTTTAGCGTTTTTCTTAATGGCGCCTATGATGATTGTGGCGATTCGTAAAGAAAAAGAAAAACAAGCGTTTATTGGCTCAATCGCGCTGCTTGTTTTAAGCATGCTAGCAATGTCGTTATGGGTTGATTCAGTGATTGGTATTGGTATTTGTATGCTGGTTTACTTTATTGCTTTTAACTTTTTAGAAGCAACCATGCCTGCACTTGTGTCACGTATTGCTCCTGCAAACCAGAAAGGCTCTGCGATGGGCGTATTTTCATCAACACAGTTTTTTGGTGCCTTTTTAGGTGGTTTATTAGGAGGTTACGTTGCTCAAGCATTAAGTGCGCAAGCAGTGTTTGCGGCGGCGGCACTTGTTGGGGTAATATGGCTTATCCTTGCTTGGAATATGCAAGTCCCACCAAGAAGTAAAATAATTAGCTTAATGACTGAATTAAGTTCAGAGCAGCAGGCACAAGCGCTTGCTTCTCGTCTTGTTGCTTTACCGGGCGTAATTGAAGCAACGGTTGTCTGTGATGAAAATCGCAGCTATTTAAAGATTAATGATAAAGAATTTGACCTAGACCAAGCACGCAAAGTGGCTGGTTTAATCTAACGTTTTATAGGAGAAGTTCCATGGCACGCGGTGTGAACAAAGTTATCTTGGTTGGTAATTTAGGCCAAGATCCAGAAGTACGTTATATGCCTAATGGCAATGGCGTAGCGAATATCAGCATTGCTACGACAGATAGCTGGAAAGATAAAAACACAGGGCAAATGCAAGAGCGTACTGAATGGCACCGTGTTGTGTTGTTTGGCAAACTAGCAGAAGTTGCTGGTGAGTATCTTCGTAAAGGTTCACAAGTTTACATTGAAGGTCGCCTACAAACACGTAAATGGACTGATCAATCAGGCCAAGAAAAATTCACTACAGAAATCGTGGTAGACATGGGCGGTCAAATGCAAATGTTAGGCGGTCGTGGTGAGCAGCAAGGTGGCGGCTATCAAGGTGGTCAATCACAAGGCGGTTACCAAGGTGGCCAACAACAAAGTGGCGGCTACGGTTCTGGCCAGCAAATGCAGCAAAGCAACAATAATAGCTATGCGCCACAGCAGCAGTCTGCACCTGCGCAACAACAGCGCCCGCAGCAACAATCTGCACCTCAGCAAAGCAATAACCAATACGGTGGCGGCTATGGTCAGCAGCAAAACAGTGCGCCTCAACAAGGCGGTTTTGCACCTAAGCCACAAAATGCACCACAAGGCGGCGCATCAAACCCAATGGAACCACCTATCGACTTTGACGACGATATCCCGTTCTAATTGGTGACATAGCAAAAGCTGTATAATTAGTTTTTAAGAAGCCCCGCATTAGCGGGGCTTTTTTATGTGTGAGAATTAATGCTTAATCTAATACCAACCCGCAATAATACTTAATCATTTTGAGGGATTAAACCTATCGCTAACTGCGTTAAAAATTTCTCATTTAGAACAACTAAATAACGAAATTTTTGCCTTGTTATCAACGAGGTTTTATTGCCTCAAAATAGACTACTTAATTAAGCGGGTTGGTATAAAAGCAAGTTGGTAGTCCGAATTGGCTATATTTAAAACCTGGTCTAAATTTATAAAACCCTAACCCACTACTTTTCTATTAACTATGCAATTTTTAAGGAAGATAAGTTTTCAACAGGCGCTAGCAGCGGTTATCGCTTTTGCTTTGGTTGTCATGATTGCAGCTTCTTATACTGTTATTAATGAGTCACTGGCTAGAAAAAGCACAGTCGAGAAGGATGCTGTATTTATACGTGAAGCTTTGATGGTTGATGAGATAGCTCACGAAACGGCAGTTGAACGGGGGTTAACGGCTGGTCTCATCGGCTCGGGCTACAGTCAAAATAAAGAGCGTGTTGCTCAGCAGCGTTCAGTAGTCGATAAAGCGTTTAATAAATTTGCTCGCTATACCCAAGAACAAAAGCTTTCATCAACATTATTCAAAGCTGTATTGGCGAAACATGAAGTGATCACAACGCTTAGGGAGAGCGTCGATAAGCAACAAGGTCAACATGCATTTGTTGTTTATTCAGATTCAAACAAGTTCATGCTTGATGTGGCTAACCGACGCGTTTCGCAGGTCAAACAAAGTGAAGCGATTGCGTCTGGTCTTGCGATAGTCGAAATGTCTTTATTAAAGGAAAGACTGGGGCAGGTGAGAGGTAAAGTGAATGGCGTTTTATCTTCTAAGTCTATTTCTGAAAGTAATCAAGTGCTTATCAGAAGCTATTTTCACAACATTGAAGAAACCTTGTTTCTGCTTTCTTTAACACTTACAGATGAAGCGGATCAAAAGTGGTTAGCAGAATTGACTAACTCACAAATTTATCAAGATGTAAAAAGCATTGTTGAAAAACTTAACCAAGAAAGCGGCGAATTAGCCCAAAACTATCCAACGCCAGCAGATTGGTTTGCTCAGTCGACCGAGTTAATAGGCAAGATCCGCAAGCATATTCTGCAAAAGCAGCAAAACCTAGAAGCGCTCATAGAGCATAGCCGCAGTAGCGCAAATACAGCGGTATATGCCACAACTGGCTTTGCCATTATTCTTATTGGTTTGTTCCTCGCGTTTGGATTATTCGTTATTAAGTCGCTGGCTAGAAAAGTAACGAGGGTGCGAGATGTTATTGGTAACATCGCCACGAGCCATGATTTGGGAGTAAGAATTAACGATAATTCAAGTGATGAAATTGGTGCAATTTCCAGAAGTGTTGATGAACTTGTCGATGCGCTTACTGATTTAATTAGGCAAGTTCAGCAAGCAAATAACACCAGTGAATCCAGTGTTAAGTCGTTAATCTCGTTTGCTAAAGAGCTGTCTGTACGTGTTGAAAATATCAACTCAACAACGACAACGTTGCACGATAACTTCACAAGGTTATATAGCCAGATTGAACAAATCGCGGTATCTGCGGAAGAGAGTTCTAAAAACACCACAAAAGCCAATGATTTATCCGCAAGCACCAAGCAAATTATTGGCAAGAATAAAGCAAGTATTAGTTCGTTGTCAGATTTGATCCAGCAAGCGCATGAGCAATCGGATGCCTTAAGTGCCAAGACTAATAGTATTCAATCTGTGCTTGATACGATTTCGAGCATTGCAGAACAGACTAATTTACTGGCTCTTAATGCAGCAATAGAGGCTGCTAGGGCAGGAGAGCAAGGCCGTGGCTTTGCAGTGGTTGCTGATGAAGTGCGTGGTCTAGCTACACGCAGTCAGGCCTCAACATCTGAAATATCTTCTGTATTAGATGATATAAAACAGCAAGTTCAGCAGTTGCAGGTGTACATGGAAAATACCTCTGAATCAACGCAAATGGTCAGTGATAATAGCGAGAAAGCGTTAACAAACATTGATATTTTAACTGACAATATCAGCGATGTGAGCAGGCAAACAAACACGGTGTCAGACGCGATTGAGTTGCAAAGCCAGCTTGCTGAAGAAGCAAGCAAAGCAAGTCAGGATATCACGGCAAATATGCATGATGTGCAAAATGAATTAACGTTACTTTCAAAGCTTATCGTTGATTTAGAAAATGCCCAACAAAGAACCTCTAATGCCGTCAATATGTTTAAAGTCAATTAGCAAGCAAGACTAACTGAACTACTGCGTCAGTATTATTAATATCCTTCTGAAAGTAATTGGTAAGATTTAAAGCCAGCCCATGTGTTGGCTTTATTAATAACTCAAACTTTGTTGCTACTCCTTTAAGGTGGACTTTGCTGGTTACAAAATAATTATCATTAACCCTTTTTGCTAGGTGTTTAAAATTACAAAACTTTTGACAGCGTTAGTTCTAGGATAATTCTGAAATTGCTTTTAATCGCCCTGCAGCCTTGTATTTATGGGGTTCTTGAACAACACTTTGTGTATGTTTGGGCAACTAACCTGTGAAATGAAACAAGACTTAACTTCACAAATAAAGCAACCGGAGGCCATTTATGTGGCGGCCGCGTTTTTGCTATTAGTTGTTTTTAATATTTTCTTAAGTGATGTGTTGCACGATAAAGTTCATCGCACAGGTACTGAGCTTGCAAAGCAAGTGTATGAATTAAATCTCGACCCGATTGCCTCGCAAGATATTATTGCGACCTTGGTAAAGAGCCAAGGCTTTGCAATGAGTGCCAGTGATGTGCCACATAACTTTGCAAATTTTATCAACCTTGAGCAAGAGGTGTTTAGCTATAAAACGGTTAATCTGCGCTTGTTTCATTGGCCTTCTTGGCTGGTTGAAAGTCACTTATTTTTGTTCTTGAATTTAATATTGCTTGGCACTGGGTATTGGGGTTTCCGCTGGTGGAAAAAAATGTTCAAGCAATTAGCGGTGGTTGAAAAACCAGTTATTAAACCATTTGAGCCCTTGGGCACTCAGTTGGCGGCAAAGAAAATAGCCCCACCAAAACCTTTAGGTCATCAAGATTTAAATATTTTGTATGGTGTGCCAACTAACTACAATCATTTGTTTGCACTGTTTTTTTGGAAAAATCCATTTCCTGCTAATCTCGACGTTGATAATTACTTTAAATTAGTCATAGCAAAGGGGTTTGGTGAGCTAGTAAATCGCTCTGTTAAATTACTGCCATCGGGTGGCGTTGCTGTGACATTAAACAGTGTGCCTGCCACAGAAGTTGATAAATACACTAAGCGATTACATCAGGTTATTTATCAAGCCTGTTTAAACTACCGTAGTGACCTGTCGCGATCGGATATAAAAATAGGCGTGTGTAATTACCGTACGGGAGCTGATCAGGCGGTAGTTTATCAGCTTACTAAATCGGCATTAGCACTGGCTAAACAAAGCGCTTGGCAGCATATTCATCGCTTGCCTTTTGGGCATACGCAGTCAAGTATGCTCGCAGATAGTAAAGAACACCTGTTTGAGTACATAAAGAAAAAGCACTTTATGTTGTTTTTTCAGCCTTTATTCGACTTACAAACCGGCGATATTTTACAGCATGAGGCGTTGATCCGTATTCGTCACAAGAGCTTAGGCTTGCTTGCGGCTCGGCATTTTATTCCTCATATGAGCAGTAAAAAAGATGTCTTGTTATTGGACCAAACTGTCATTTCTCAAGTGAAGAAAATGCTGAAAAACGAATCAGGCCCGTTGACTGTGAGTATAAACTTGCACGCAATGAATTGGTTTAATGACGAGTTTTGGGAATGGTTTAAACAACAAATGGTCGATTTTAATAGTGCAGAAAAACTGCAGTTTGAACTCAGCGAAGACGATTATTTAAAACAGCACAAAAAGCTCAGTGAGCAGTTCGAGTGTTTAGAAAAACTGTCGGCAGGCATTGTCATTGATAATGTGCGCACTGCTGAGCATTTAGCGACCTACAAAGATATTAAAAATGTATGCAGTATTAAGTTGGCTTTTGAGCTGATCCACAATATTGACACCAACACGCAGCAGCAAAAGATGGTTAAGCAGATAATCAACAAAGGCACTGAGTTAAACTTTCCTGTTTATGCAGTTGGAGTAGAAACTCAGAACGAGCTAGCGACTTTAAAAAACCTAGGTGTCATTGCAGCTCAAGGTTTTTACTTTGCCGAGCCATTACAAAAACTGGCGGATATTACGCCTTATAGTTAGTCAATGAGGCCTCGGTATTTCAAGCCATCTAACCCCTGTAGTCCGCCAGTATGAACCGCAATGATGTGCGTTCCTTCAGCAAAGTAACCTTGCTCTATAAGTTGCCATACGGCATAGAGCATTTTACCGCTGTAAATAGGTTCAAGAGGGATTGCGTGTTGCTTGCTAAAGGTTTGGCAAAACTGCCATAAATCATCGCTAAATTTTCCGTAGCCGCCATCATGAAAATCACATAACAGTTGCCAGTTTTGTTGTTTAGCTTTATTGCTGAGCAGCTTAATTTCTTCTATTAAATAGTCCGCTTGCTTTAACACTGCGACACCTAACAGCTTTGTATGCTGCGGTGCGCCTTCAATTAACCCCGCTAATGTGCCGCCACTACCGGTTGGGCAAGCAATCACGTCACAACTTGGCAAGCTTTGCGCTAATTCTTTGCAGCCTAAAAGCGCAGCAGCGTTAGTGCCGCCTTCTGGCAATATGTAAGCATTGGGGAATTGCGCTTGTAACTGCGCTAAATAAGCTTGGTCGTGCCTTAGTCGGTAAGTTATACGGTTAACCGGGTGTAAGCTCATACCGCATTGCTTTGCGTAGTGGAGTGTTGGGTTGGCTTCGTCTAGCTCTGGGCCGCGAATAATACCGTGGGTTTTAAAGCCAAATAGTTTACCCGCTGTCGCTGTGGCATGAATATGATTTGAAAATGCCCCCCCAAAAGTGAGTAATTCAGATTTACCCTGTTGCTGCATCGCATCTAAGTTAAATTTGAGCTTACGCCATTTATTACCACTAATTTGCGGATGAATTAGATCATCCCGCTTGATGCTAAGCTGAATTTTACGCGCAGCTAATAAGGGGTGATGAATTGTTTGTACTGGTGACTCAAAAGAACTATTCACGGCATCATTTTTAGTAAAAAAACACGCCTAATTGTAGCAAAGTCGTCATACAGATAGAAATTAGTCAATTAAACTAAAATGATTTTGTTATTTACTGGCATCAACTAAGGTAATAGAGGTAAACTCAGATAATAATTGAACAAAGCTTGTGTTTTGCCTTGCAAGTACATAGCATAAGAGTTTAATTATAAAAAAATAATAATGACCAAATAATTGCCGCTTTTTGGGAATGGAATATATGCGAATTGCTCCTTTATCTCTGTTAATTTCAGTTAGTTTGCTAGCAACTAGTGCATTTGCACAAGATACTGCTACGGTAACTGGCATTGAATCAGAGATCAGTAAAAAACAAGCCGAATACGATAACTCGACCCTAATCCTCGAAAAACACCTAAAAGAAGAAAGTCAGTTACAAAAACAACTCGAATTATTGCGCGCCCGCTCAACAGAGCTAGACAAAGAAAAGAATCAAGCGCTAGATGCAATGAACGAGATGTATCGCCGATTGATTGATGACCCAACGCTTGATATCAGTAATGCACAGTCGCGTTATCAAAAAGCGGTGGTTGATCATAAACAAAACAAAGATGATATTTCGATGCAATTGGCGGCAATTGCTTCGCATAGAAAAGATATCGAGCAAATTCGTGTATCAAAGCATACCCAGTTAAACACCTTAGAAAGTTTAAAAGAGCAGTTAGCAACGGCACGTGTTGAGCGTTTACGTAACGAGTTTACGCGTGAAGGCACGTTAGAGGTTAATCATACGATTAACTGTAAGCGCACCGAAACACTTGCTGCCTGTGAACAGCGTGGTCAGCAAATGGGCTTACAAAAAGCCACTAAACGTTTTGTAGACCAAATTTTTGCTAACTTAACTGAAGAGCGTTTAGTTGAACCAAAACGTAACCTTGCTGGTGCACAAGTTAAGATTTTAAGTAGTCATGTAGTGAACAGTGCTTTCAGTGGCCAAGGTAACTACAACGTTAACTTAAGTGTGACGATGCGCGGTGATGTAAACAGCAGCCGTTTATGCAGTTTACTTAATTTAGATAACCGTTTTTGTGCAGATTATGGCTCGCCACTGGCAGGTAACTTTCAGCCAAACTACGGCACCACATATTCTGATAGTCAGTTAACATTCAGTGACTCTCAGGATAATAGCCAGGTGGTATCGGTTTCGCGTATGAGCGAACAACCAGTAAGCGATTACTCTGTAAAAAAGCCAGTAAAGGTTGAACCATTACCTGATCTAAAAAAATCTAAAATGGTTGAAATAACACTGCGCTCAAATGTTTATGATGACGAAGTGTTTATTGATGGTGTGAGCTATGGCGCAACTAGGTTAACGACATCATTACCAAAAGGTTTTCATGATATTGAAATTCGCAAACGTGGCTATAAAAGCTACAAAGCGCGAATTGATCTGCGTAAAGCACAAACCATTAATGCAAACCTAGTAAAAGTGCCTGAACCTGTTGTTGCAGAAGTGACTGCGGTACCAGAGCAACCAGTCACAGCACCTGTTGCGAGTATTGTTAGTAAAACCAGTTCTGCCAGCATAGTGGTTATCCCTGCTGGTAAATTTAAAATGGGTGATATTAACGGTAATGGTTTAGCGAATGAGCGCCCAGTAGTAGAAAAAACGATTGCAAGTTCATTTGCAATGCAAAGCAAAGAAGTAAGCGTTGGTGAGTATGAGCAATTCGTTGCGAATACAGGCTACAAAACAGAAGCAGAAAAAGATCGCGGCTGTGCGTATTACTTAAATGGTGAACCAGTATGGGAAGCAACTCTAAACTGGCGTAACCCAGGCTTTGATCAAGAAAGTGATTTTCCGGCGGTTTGTTTAACTTATAACGATGCCAAAGCGTATGCAGATTGGTTATCGGGTCAAACAGGTCAGCTATTTCGTTTACCAAACGAGGTTGAGTGGGAATACGCTGCACGTGCAGGTAAAGAAACTGAATACCCTTGGGGTAACGAAATTGGTAAGAATCTAGCGAACTGTGGCTGGTGTGGTAGCGAATGGTCAAACAAGAGCGCTGCACCAACAGGGTCGTTTTCTCCTAACGCATTTGGCCTATACGATACAGTAGGTAATGTGTGGGAATGGACTAACAAAAAGTCAGGACAGTCTGATGTGGCTGTTCGAGGCGGTGCATGGAATTTTGCTCCTAGCCTAGCACGCGTTTCAACGCGCTTAATCTTAGCGCCAGATTTTCGTGCAAACTATATCGGTTTCCGTTTAGTACGCGAACGATAAGAATTTAAAAAGGAAGCAATGGATGCTTCCTTTTTTAGCAATTTAATTAAAGCAGTTGCGCTTTTTCATGATTAGCATGATAGAGTGAGAGCAGCTAGTATAAGAACGAATTTTCAAAGGTCATCCAGCCTCATGTTTAAAAAACTCCGTGGTATTTTTTCAAACGATCTATCGATCGACTTGGGTACAGCCAATACCCTAATTTATGTAAAAGAAGAAGGTATCGTATTAAACGAGCCTTCAGTTGTTGCTATTCGTCAAGAGCGTGCTGGTGGCCCTAAGAGCGTAGCATCTGTAGGTACCGAAGCTAAGCAAATGTTAGGTCGTACTCCGGGTAACATTAAAGCGATTCGTCCAATGAAAGACGGCGTTATTGCTGATTTCTACGTGACCGAAAAAATGCTACAACACTTCATCAAGCAAGTGCATAACAACAACTTTATGCGCCCAAGCCCGCGTGTTCTTATTTGTGTGCCTTGTGGTGCAACACAAGTAGAAAAACGTGCTATTCGTGAGTCTGCAATGGGTGCAGGTGCTCGTGAAGTATATCTAATCGAAGAGCCAATGGCTGCGGCTATCGGTGCAGGTTTACCTGTATCTGAAGCAACCGGTTCAATGGTTGTTGATATCGGTGGTGGTACAACTGAAGTTGCTATTATCTCATTAAATGGTGTAGTTTACTCTTCATCTGTACGCATTGGTGGTGACAAATTTGATGAAGCTATCATCAACTATGTACGCCGTAACTTTGGCAGCTTAATTGGTGAAGCAACTGCTGAAAACATCAAGCACCAAATCGGTTCGGCTTTCAAAACAGATGAGCCAATTGAAATTGAAGTACGTGGTCGTAACCTAGCCGAAGGTGTACCGCGTTCATTCACGCTGAACTCACACGAAATCTTAGAAGCACTACAAGAGCCATTAATGGGGATTGTGAGCGCGGTAATGGTTGCTCTTGAGCAGTCTCCGCCAGAGCTTGCATCTGATATTTCTGCACACGGTATGGTATTAACCGGTGGTGGTGCATTATTAAAAGACCTAGACCGTCTATTAATGGAAGAAACAGGTATTCCGGTTGTGGTTGCTGATGATCCATTAACCTGTGTTGCGCGTGGCGGCGGTAAGGCATTAGAAATGATTGATATGCACGGTGGTGACGTATTTAGTTACGACTAATGAAGTTACTGTTTGGTCGTACCATCTCTTTGCAGCTGCGACTTTTTGTCGCAGTGCTTTTGAGTGTCGTGTTGATCGTGGGCGATCGCTACACTCAAGGTGGTACAACAATTCGCACCAGTCTAAATACCCTAGTTAGCCCACTTATTTATCTTGCCAATTTGCCGTATGAGCTATTTAGTATTGGCGCGAAGAATCTGCATACCCGCGAACAGCTATTAACCGAAAACGAAGCGTTAAAAAAGAAGCAGTTATTACAAAGCGAACAACTACAACAACTGTCATTTTTATCTCGTGAAAACGATAAATTACGCGCTTTACTAGGTTCATCGGCTAAGCAATCAAATCGTAAAATTATTGCACAAGTCCTCTCTGTTCATTCAAACCCGTATAGCCACCAAGTGGTTATTAACCGTGGTACAACGGATGGCCTAAGTGAAGGCCAAGCAGTGATTGACGAAATGGGTGTAGTGGGGCAAATCACCCAAGTCGGGTCGACGACTTCTCGCGTATTGCTGATGACCGATACAACCCATGCCACACCTGTACGTATTTTACGTAATGATGTGCGTACCGTGGTTGAGGGCATAGGCAAAATTAACGTGGTAAAGCTGTCGCATGTGCCGCATAGCCTTGATGTTCGCATTGGCGATATCTTGGTTACGTCTGGTCTTGGTGGCACCTTCCCAGAAGGTTATCCGGTTGCCGTGGTGACCGAAATTAACCGTGATGAAGGGCGTCCATTCGCACAAGTTTATGCTGAGCCAATTGCGCAACTTGACCGTATTCGCTTATTGGTTGTGCTGTGGCGTAATCAGCAGGAGAGCATCAGCAATGAATAGTCGTCACTCTTTGCTGATTGCTATCAGTATCTTCTTTGCATTGGTAATGGCACTAATGCCGTTACCAATTTCGTTTGAACCATACCGCCCAGACTGGGTGTTAATGGTATTAATGTATTGGTCGTTAGCAGTGCCGCATCGTTTAAATATTGGCACAGCTTGGGTCGTTGGGTTATTGATGGACCTTGCCTCTGGCTCGCCTCTCGGTGTGAACTCACTGACTTATTCGGTGTGTATATTTATCACTGCGAGTAACTTCCAAAAAATTAGAAACTTTTCTTTATGGCAGCAAAGCATTTTAATTGCTTTGTTTTTAACGCTTTACCACCTTATGCAATTTTGGCTAAACCACTTTTTAATGGGCGTTTACTTTAGCCCGCATTATATGTGGCCAGTGCTAACCGGCATGCTTTGTTGGTGGTGGATATTCTTAATTTTGCGTAAATATCGCCGTCATTTCAGGATTAGATAATGCAAACCGCAATTTATTTGGCGTCTGCATCACCGCGCCGAAAAGAGTTGCTCAGCCAACTTGGCGTTGAGTTTTCTCAATTTAGCGTTGATGCTGATGAAAGCCAATTCCCAAACGAAGCCCCTCGTGATTATGTAGAGCGCCTAGCCAGACTCAAGGCACAATCGGGCGTTGCTATGGGTTACACAGACCGTCCAGTGCTTGGCAGTGATACCGTGGTTGTCATTGATGACACTGCACTTGGTAAACCGCTAGACCAAACTGATTTTACCGCCACCATGAAGCGCTTATCTGGCCGCACTCATCAAGTCATGACGGCTGTGGCAATTGCTGATAGTGAGCAAGTAAAAAGTTGTCTTGTGATCACCGATGTTACATTCAAGCCACTTAGTGATGCTGAAATTGATGCTTACTGGCACAGTGGCGAGCCACAAGATAAAGCCGGTGGTTATGGTATACAAGGCCTAGGTGGGCGCTTCGTTAGCCATATTTCGGGTAGCTATTTTGCGGTTGTCGGCTTACCTTTATATGAGACAGAGCTGTTATTAAACGAATTTTTAAGAGGGTAACATGAGCACTGAATTACTGATCAACGTTACACCGAGCGAAAGTCGCGTTGCGCTAATTGAAAACGGCGTACTGCAAGAGATCCAACTAGAGCGAATTGGCAACCTTGGCATCGTCGGCAATATTTACTTAGGTAAAATTAGTCGCGTACTTCCGGGTATGCAGGCTGCGTTTGTCGACATAGGCTTAGATAAGGCGGCCTTTTTACATGCCTCAGACATTGTTAACAGCGCCTCAATTGTAGAAGGTGTTGATGAGCAGCCAATCAAAAAAGTACAAGATATCCGTGAGCTTGTGCGCCAAGGTCAATACATCATGGTGCAAGTGGTTAAAGATCCTCTGGGCACCAAAGGCGCACGTTTAACGACCGATATCACTATTCCTTCTCGCTACTTAGTGTTTATGCCAGATGCAACACATGTGGGTGTAAGCCAGCGCATCGAAACTGAAGAAGAACGTTTACGCTTAAAGAAAATTGTTGCTGAGTATGGCGACGAAGATGGCAGCTTTATTGTTCGTACAGCGGCTGAAGGGGCGTCTGAAGCAGAGCTACGTCATGATGCGGAATTCTTAAAAAAGCTGTGGCAAAAAATCGTCACTAAGCGTAAAAAGATCAGTAAAGAAAGCATTTTGCATGAAGACTTAACACTGGCGTTTCGTACGCTACGTGACTACGTAGGCGAAGACATGGAGCGTATCCGTGTTGACTCTAAATTAACGTATCAAGAGCTTAAAGAGTTTACTGAAGAGTTTGTGCCGATCTTATCGGGAGCGCTTGAATATTACCCAGGTGAGCGACCTATTTTCGACTTGTTCGATGTGGAAACCGAAATCCAAAAAGCGCTACACCGTAAAGTTGAGCTTAAATCAGGTGGTTATTTAATTATCGACCAAACTGAAGCGATGACGACTGTTGATGTCAATACCGGGGCATTTGTTGGTCATCGTAACCTCGAAGAAACCATTTTTAATACTAATATCGAAGCAACGTCTGCCATTGCCCGTCAGCTGCGTTTACGTAACTTAGGCGGCATCATTATTATCGATTTCATCGATATGATCAGTGATGAGCACAAACGCCGAGTCTTGCATTCGCTTGAGTCTGCGCTCGCAAAAGATCGTGCAAAAGCCAACATAAATGGCCTATCTGCACTAGGCTTAGTAGAGATGACCCGAAAACGTACCCGCGAAAGCTTAGAGCATATCCTTTGTGATGTATGCCCTGCGTGTTCTGGGCGTGGTTCACAAAAAACCGTAGAAACAGTTTGCTACGAAATCTTGCGTGAAATTGTTAGGGTAAACCGTGCTTATGCAGCTGATAAGTTTATGGTTTATGCCTCTCCATCGGTAAGTGAAGCACTGATTAATGATGAATACCACAACCTTGCCGAGCTGGAACTATTTATTGGTAAGCAAGTCAGTATTCAAACAGAGAGTTTATACAACCAAGAACAGTTTGATGTGGTAATGATGTAATGAAGGCAAAAACGGTCTGCTTTTATTGTTTACGTAAGTTATGGCAAGTCTTTGCTATCACTCTCGTACTGCTGGCCGTTATTGTCTCGCTAGTGAAGTACTCACTGCCTTACGCGAATGACTATAAAGATGATATTGAAGCGTTTTTGTATGAACGCTTTGACGTAAACTTAGCGATCGGTTCTATCTCAGCCAGCTGGCAGGGTAAGGGACCCGCTTTAGTTATCGAAGATATTTCGTTTGAAGATAACCAAACCTCACCCATCGCACTCACCATCGATAAAGCAAGCCTTGAGGTTAATTTATGGGAATCTATAAAAACCCGTCAGCTTAAATCAAGCTACTTTGTGATCAATGGTTTTCATGCTGATGTTGATTTACCCAACATGCTTGATCTGGGCAATAACCAGCAAACAGGCAGTTTTGAACAAAAAGAATTGATCGAAAACCTGTTCCTTGGTGAAACGGGTCACTTTGCGGTGCAAGACAGCAGTTTGAACTTTACCCTCAGTGACGGTAAAGAGCGTAAGCTGATCCTTGAGAACATTGTCTGGCAAAATACCCCTGAGCAACATCAAGGTTCGGGCACATTAGCGTTACCGGGAATTTCAGTGGGTAGCTTTGATGCCCGCATGGCATTGAATGGCTCGACCCTCGAAACCATGGCTGGTGATATCTATGTGCAAGCGGCGAATGTCGATGTGTCTAAATGGCTTGCACAATATATTAATACCGACAAGCAGCAGCTTAATTCCGACATCAATTTACAAACCTGGTTTAGCCTTGAGAAAGGCCTGATCAGCGATGTGAAAGTGCAGTGGCTACCGAGTTTCATCAACTGGCAACAAAACCAAGAGGCACATCAAATTAGCTTGAGTGAAGGTGGTTTTCATTTATTTCCAAAACAAGACGGCTGGCGCTTAAAAAGCACCGGACTCACCTTTGAAAGCGATTTAAAACAATGGCCGACCTTACAATTTGAAGCTCAACTTGGTGATAAAAGTCAAATTTGGTTAAAGCAATTTGATTTTGCATTGCTGGCAAAGTTATCACAGTTAAGTAACTTTGAAGTGCTTGCCCCGTTTTTAGCACGTCAACCCAATGGTCAGTTAAGTGATGCCTACCTTGAGTTCGGTCAACAAGATAAATGGCAGCTTTGGTTCCAAGGCGAGCAAATTAATTGGCTGGCGCTACAAGGTATTCCGGGCGGACAAGCTATTCGTGTTGATGGCTTAATTAATCAATCAGCTGGGCGAATTCAGCTATATGGCGAGAACAATCAACTGCTAACGAACGGCAGCTTTAGTCAAGATATTGCCTACAATCAATTAAATGTTGAACTCGACCTACACCATTACGATGATGGCTGGCGTATCAGTAGCGATAATATTTGGCTTGATAACGACGAAGTGACTGTGGCTGCAGAGATGATGCTAAGCCTGACTGATGAGCCGCGGTTAGATTTATATGCCGAAGCTTACGCAGCGGATGCTAAAGTCGCTGGGCATTATTTTCCGTTACCTGTGATGAGCGAAAACCTAGTTAATTACCTCAATGGGGCAATCAAAGGCGGTGAAGTAGACAAGGCACAAGTGCTGTTCTCAGGGCCATTTAAAGGATTTCCGTTCAAAGAGCAGCAAGGCCAATTTGAAGTATTGGCGAATGTTGAAAACGCTAAGTATAAGTTTTCACCAAGCTGGCCAGAAGTTGAAGATGCCAACGTCATTTTACATTTCGAAAATGAGCGCATGGATATCTATAGTAAGTCGGGCAAACTGGTTAACCTCTCTCTAGGGGAGAGTGTCCATGTCAGTATTGCTGATTTAATGAATGCAGAAATCCTAAAAGTTGCCATTAATAAACGTGCTCATGGCGATAAGCTTAATCCTTTCTTCACGGCGACTCCGCTTGCCAAGCCTTTGGCGAGTGTTTTTGAAGTTGTGCAACCACAAGGCGAAGCAACTGCCGATATTGAGTTGTTAGTTAATTTACGTTCGGGTCATGTTGATGCGATAGGTGAAGTTGAATTGGCTAATATTCCGGTTTACCTTGCACAGCCAGGTATCACCCTTAACCACATGACCGGTATTGTTAAGTTTAATAACGATAAAATCGACTTAAAAAATGCCAAAGCAGATTGGATGGGCATGCCACTTACTGCCAACTACAACAGTGAAAATGTGGCTGATACCTATCGCGCCGAAATTGCGATAAAGCTGGCCCTTGAAGCTGACCCTTTGATTGAACAAGCCCATGGTTTATTGGGCGGTTACTTAAGCGGTCAAAGTGATGTTGATATAAATGTGTCGCTTAACTTTTTACCTAATGACTTTAATTACCGCGCCGATGTGAGTGGTAATTTAATCGGTGTAACTAGCCAGCTACCTGCACCTTATAACAAAGGCGCAGAGCAGAAATGGCCATTAACTGCGATCGTGCAGGGTGACCATATCTCTAATTTGATCACCGCAAATATCGATGAGCAGTTATTCTTTAATGCGATTTTAGATAATGGCGAAAAGAAATTTAGTAATGCCCATTTAATTTTGGGGGCACAAGATTTAGGGCTTAATCGTGAAGGTTTTGCAGTATCTATCGATTTACCTGAAACCGAAATAGTGCCTTGGTTTGGCTTAATTGATCAGATTATTGCGCTTACCAAAGTTAAGTCAGATGCGCCAAGTGTGATGCCGGCGTTCAACAACGTAACGGGTAAATTTAATAAACTGGCACTACACAATATCGACTTTAATGATTTTGAATTTCGCTTAGCGCCAAAACAATCAGACTTAGAGCTAAAGCTAAATGCCAAAGAATTACGTGCCGACGCACTTATTCCAACCGGTGAAACGCGCAGACCAATTCAAATTTTTACTGACTACCTGCGTATTAATTTTAACGAAGTCGCAGAGCAAACAGAGCAAGACTCAGAACCAGAAGATTTAAGCTGGTTAACCCGAGTCCCAGCCATCGAGTTTAACTGTGAAGATTGTAAAGTGGCTGAGTATCAGCTCGATAAAATTAAAAGTAGCTTAGTTGGGGAGAACGATAAACTCTTGTTTACTGAGCTGGTCATCGACAAAGGCGATCACGTATTACGTGGTAAAGGGCAATTTGCTGATGGGCAAACACGCTTTAGTGGTAACTTACAAAGTGACGATATTGGCGAGTTATTTGATGAGTTTGATATCACCACCACAGTAAAAGATTCAGATGCCAATATTAAGTTTGATCTTGCTTGGCAAGGTGCACCTTATAGCTTTGATGTACCAAGTTTAGCTGGTGAATTAGATTGGCGTTTAGGTGAAGGGCACCTTGCAGAAATAAGTGATGGTGGTGCGCGAGTATTCTCATTACTGAGTTTAGATTCGTTAGTGCGTAAGCTGAAACTGGATTTTAGAGATGTATTCTCGAAAGGCTTTTTCTATAACAGTATGCAAGGCACCATGCAGCTAGAAAAGGGCATTGCTTACACTCAAGATACCAAACTTGATGGTGTGCCTGCCGATTTAACGATTAAAGGCCACACTAATTTAAATACCTTTGAAATTGATTACGACCTAGCAGTTGCACCGCAGGTGACGTCGAGTATTCCAGTGATTGTGGCCTGGATGGTTAACCCGGTAAGTGGTCTTGCGGCGCTGGCAATCGATAAAGTGATTCACTCCGCGCGGGTGATCTCAGAGATCAACTTTAAAGTAACAGGCAGTATGAATGACCCAGTTGTGAAAGAAGTGGATCGTAAGAGCCGTGAAGTGACGTTACCGCAAGCTGCGCAAAGTCAGCCGCAGTCGTCGACGCAATTAAAATTAAAAGATGCCGCATCTTCAGCGAGTTTAGATAATAATGAAGGCTAATCCTCACCCACAGGTTGTTGCAGTACAAATGTGCTCAAGCATGAATGCTGAGCAAAACCTCGCTTTTCTAGCACAGACATTATCAACGCTTCCTGCAACTCGGCCATTGCTAGTGTGTTTACCCGAAAGCTTTTTGATCTTTAGTAAGCATAGCCAAGCCAGCTATCAATTAGGTCACCAAAGTGAGGCATATAAAGCGAAACTTGCCGATTTATGTAAGCAACATGATATTTGGTTAGCCGCTGGCACCCTGCCTGTGTCGCAGCAAAATGGTAAGTATCTAGCGGCCTCGTTTTTATTTAACAACCAAGGTGATGTGGTTGCGCAATACAACAAAATTCACTTATTTGATGTGGATGTTGCCGACACTACGCGCAGTTACCGTGAGTCTGATGCGACAGAAGCCGGCAAGGATATTGTGGTGGTTGATTCGCCATTTGGTAAAATTGGCTTAGCAGTATGTTATGATCTACGTTTTAGTGGCTTATTCACTGCCATGCAGCGCCAAGGAGCTGAGATTATTTTAGTGCCTAGTGCCTTTACCACCGTCACCGGTGCTGCTCATTGGCATATTTTATTAGCTGCGCGGGCAATCGAAACACAATGCTATGTGGTTGCTGCAGCACAATGGGGCGAGCACGAAAATGGCCGCCACACTTATGGCCACAGCATAATTATTTCACCATGGGGAGAAACGCTCAGTGAGCTTGCCTCTGGTACCGGGTTTATCAGCCATGGGCTTGATTTAAACCGCTTGAATACAATTCGCCAAGACATGCCTGTGCAGTCTCAGCAACGATTTAGAGAGCATTTATTATGAACACGGTTGAACAGCATTTATTACATGACAGCCAACTTACGAGAGAAGAACTAGAAAAAACGCTCGCTTTTATTCATCAGCACCAAGTTGACTATGCCGACCTGTATTTTCAATCGAGTCACCACGAATCTTGGGTGCTTGAAGACGGTTTAGTAAAAGAAGGCTCATACAACGTTGAGCGTGGTGTGGGTGTGCGTGCTGTTAGCGGTGAAAAAACCGGTTTTTCATACTCAGATGCGATTAACCTTGAAGCGTTAAACAAAGCCGCAACGGCAGCGCGCAGCATTGCCAATGCTGGCGAAAACAAAACGATTCAAGTATTCAGTGATGTAGCGGCTAAACAACAGTATGCGCCGCATCAACCAATTCAAAGCATGAGCAACGATGACAAAGTAAGCTTGCTACGTGAACTTGAAAACTATATTCGTCAATTAGCGCCGGATGCTGAGCAAGTGATCAGTTCAATGTCGGCGGTTTATGAAGAAGTGTTAATTGCTGCAAGTGATGGCACCTTTGCCACCGATATTCGCCCGCTTATTCGCTTAAACTGCTCAGTGTTACTTGAGAAGAACGGCCGTCGTGAGCGCGGTGGTGCAGGGGGCGGTGCGCGTTTAGATTATGGCTATTTTAAAGAGTTAGTCGATGGCAAACCGCGTTGGATGGAATACGCCGAAGAAGCTGTTCGCCAAGCAAAAGTAAATCTAGAAGCAATCGATGCACCTGCGGGTAGCATGGAAGTCGTGCTAGGCGCAGGTTGGCCGGGTGTGTTACTACACGAAGCGGTAGGCCATGGCCTAGAAGGTGACTTTAACCGTAAAGGCGCATCGGCGTTTAGCGGTAAAGTAGGTGAAAAGGTGGCATCTGAGCTGTGTACAGTCGTGGATGATGGCACCATTGCTGATCGCCGTGGTTCATTGAACGTGGATGACGAAGGGACACCTGCTGCGTATAACGTGCTTATTGAAAACGGTATTCTAAAAGGCTACATGCAAGATAAGCTAAATGCCCGTTTGATGGGGGTTAACCCTACTGGTAATGCACGCCGAGAATCGTACGCTCATTTACCTATGCCACGTATGACCAACACCTATATGTTAGGTGGTGAGCACAGCCAAGCTGATATCATCAGCTCGGTGAAAAAAGGTATCTTCGCGCCTAACTTTGGTGGCGGCCAAGTAGATATTACGTCAGGTAAGTTTGTATTTAGTGCCTCTGAAGCCTACTTAATTGAAAACGGTAAAATCACGCAACCTATCAAAGGCGCAACACTGATTGGCAATGGCCCAGAAGTGATGCAGCAAATTTCGATGGTTGGTAACGACCTAGCGCTTGATAAAGGTGTTGGCGTGTGTGGTAAAGATGGCCAAAGCGTACCTGTAGGTGTAGGGCAACCAAGCCTTAAAATTGACAACCTAACCGTGGGTGGCACGGCTTAAAACCATTTATTATATGGCAGGTTAAATTCTTGGCCTGCCTCACTTATCTTCGCTTTCTGTTTACACAAAAACTTACACAAATTTTGTATCAATAAAGGTACTTTGCCGTTAACTTAATTGTGTGAGCTAACCTATTGCTTACAGCAAAAATAAAAATAGCATTTTAGGATCAAGATATGAAAGCAATTCCAATTGTACTCGCACTTGCTATGCTTGCAGGCTGCGCATCACAGGCCGTGGTTGATGGAGCTGAAAATGAAATCTACGCTGAGCATGAATGTTTAGGTGGTGAACTCGAAACTGATTACACCTATACCATTTATAGCACCGAAGATAACGACAGCAAAAAAGGCGCGGTCAAATCGACTTGTCATCCAGTAAAAACCGAAAGTGAATTCGAGCGCGATTTACGTAACGGTGGCTAAAATCACGCTTTAAAGTGGCTTAACCGCAGATTTAAGCCACTGTTATACATGTTGCTAAATGCTAATAAGCATCCATATAGCTGCAGCAATCATAAATAGGTTCTCACTCAGTGAGATAAAGCCGAGCGGCACATTACTGTCGCCACCAACACAGGCGCATTTCAGCTCTCGCTTATCGATATACACAGCCTTAATAACCGATATCGCACCTATACCACCAATAAATAATGAAAATGGTGCAACAGCTAAGGCTGGTAGTTTAGCCACCATACCTAACGCTACATACGCCTCGATAAATGGATAAACATAGGCATAGGGCACGATACGCATCGCCAGTAAGTCGTAGGTAATAAATGAGTTAGAAAAGCTGAATAAGTCTTGCAGCTTTTGTATGGCTAATACCGCCATGGATAATGCAACGAACAGCATCAGATTTTGCATAGAAAATAAAGCTTCACCGCTGGCATAAGTAAAACCGCAGCTTAGTAGCATGGTCACTGCAAAAATCGCTAAAACCGGCGTATAACTGGTACCTTGCTGACCTGCCTCAGGTAGATTAAAAAAGTCGCGCAAATCATCGTAACCGCCAATACGTTTATCATTGATAAAGGTTTGTGGTGTGGTTTTTACATCATGCTGCTGTTTGAATTCGTCAGTTTGCTCACGGCTGGTTAAGTGTCGATCATCAACATCGTAACCATGACGCTCTAATAAATCTTTTGATTTTAAACCGAATGGGCAAATATGCTCATCGGTCACCATGCGATATAAAATTGCAGACTTAGACACCGTGCCTCCTTGTAAAAATGCCTTGAGTACTGCGTAAAAGTTGCTTAATTACACAGTAAATAAGGACAAATTCTTGCTATAACTGGTTACTTTATTAACAGTTACAAGGTTTGTGCCAGCTTTAAGCATAAAAAAACCTTGTGGCAGCACCACAAGGTTTTAAAATTGACTCGCAACTCGCAACTC
>NZ_PNCP01000169.1:0-277 GCF_005886115.1 Pseudoalteromonas sp. S4492 | reverse complement strand
CTTCAACACTTCCCGTTTACACAGTTTTTTGCTTCCCAGCGATACCACTTCATCAGACGGCAGTTGCCCACCTTTGCCTAAAACTCGATTCTGCAGTTTTTATTATTTGACAGAGGGAGGAGCAGTTAAACCAGTCTACTGATGCGACTCCTGCACCAAGCCGCGCGAGGCACAATTAGCATCACAACAGCAGGCTGGCAATGTAATATTGCCACTAAATGCATCATCGTCAAGTGTCGTCTGTGTTAATCCGTCCACTCCCTGTAATTACTGCTTT
>NZ_PNCP01000168.1:0-362 GCF_005886115.1 Pseudoalteromonas sp. S4492 | reverse complement strand
CATGTTGCTCATTTAGGTGAGTGGTGTCCTGATATCAAAAAATTTCTTGCGCTACCTCCGGGCTATAGGTTTTTAATCGCAGGAGATTATGTTGATGTTTGGTTTGATGAGTCTTTATTAAATATTTGACGACATAGTTTGAATTCTAAGCTTCACACTCGCGGGAGCTTTTTGTTGTTTTCAACTTTGATGATATTCTCGATAGATTAATTAATTGTGTGGTATCCAATTTAAGATGAAAGGAATAACTCATCTGCTAGAAGTTCAACAGAAGTGTTGTGAACACTATAGTGCACAATATACACCAGTTGACGAGGAGCAAATGGTAGTAATATCTGACGGTGTATATGAGGGGCTGCCTT
>NZ_PNCP01000167.1:0-621 GCF_005886115.1 Pseudoalteromonas sp. S4492 | reverse complement strand
TGCTGGATTAATACAATAAGTGCAATCGACTGAAATTTCAGATGTGAGCCAGCTGCTGGTACATTCTGTAGCTCTCACACTCAGAAATGGAAGTCAGGAATGAGTACACAAACCAGACAATACAAGCAGCTGACTCTGGGGCAAAGATACCAGATTGAAGCGCTCTTGAAAAAAGGTCATTTACAGAAAGATATTGCAGAATTCATTGGCATCAGTGAGGGGGCCTTATCTCGTGAGCTTGGTCGTAACAGAGATGACGACGGTTACTGTGCTGAGTCAGCTCACAAGAAGGCTATTCAGCGCAAACAGACTGCTCGAAAATACACCAAAACTGATGAACGACAAATGCCGATCATAGAAAAAGGCCTTCTGCTTGGCTGGTCTCCTGAAAACATTAGTTACAGGATGAAAATAGAGGTGCCTGAGATCACTCTTAGTCACACCACCATATACAGCCGCATTTCAAGCGATAAGGCTCAAGGGGGTTCCCTGTATAAAAAACTGCCTCGCTTTGGAAAACGTCGCTGCAAAGGTGGTAAACGCAAAGCAGGTCGCTCCCTAATTCCCAATCGTGTCGATATAACAGAGCGACCTGAAGTGGTCGAGCTTCGTTCACGTGTA
>NZ_PNCP01000166.1:0-270 GCF_005886115.1 Pseudoalteromonas sp. S4492 | reverse complement strand
CAAGAGGTTGGCGCTCTGGGGCAAGGTATACGACAACGAAGACCTTTCTCGCAAAGCCAAAAGCATGGAGAAAAGGATTGATCGATTGAAAGATCAGCAAACCGATCAGCCTGCTATCTCGCCCTGGCAGCTAAAACTCAAGGGTGAAGCTCTGAGAGCTGATCGGTTGTTAGCTTTAAGTGATCTGGAGGTGAAACCCGCTGCTGATGCCGCGACTCTGTTCCCACTTCTAGAGAAACAGATCAAAAGCGGTGATCGCATAGCCATTAT
>NZ_PNCP01000165.1:0-252 GCF_005886115.1 Pseudoalteromonas sp. S4492 | reverse complement strand
AACCGTCTGGACGATACTGATTTCAAGTTATTCACCATGACACTGATCGCCAGCTTTGGGGGTAAGCAATGAGTAGATGCACATGATCCTGTTCACCGTCCACTTCAAGCAAATCGCACTCCAGTTTTTCGCAGGAGCTTTCAAATGCTTCCTTCAATTGCTGGATCATGTGCCCATCAAACAACTTTTTTCTGTACTTCGTGGTGAATACCAGATGAACCACTAATTTCGTAACACTATGCCGTCTGCGAA
>NZ_PNCP01000164.1:0-297 GCF_005886115.1 Pseudoalteromonas sp. S4492 | reverse complement strand
CACTGAAGGTCAGTCTGGTTCAGGTTTCTTTGCCTTTTGCATTTTTACAGGTGTTGGTGGCAGCGTTTGGTTATCAGTGGTTACAAGGCCTGTTTCGTTGGGCACTCCCCCTCAAATTGCTTAGTCTGGGCTTTATCATCATCATGATTTGGCGCCAGGCGGGAGCAGAGTCTGTTTCTTTTTCCGTGGATAATGGCAATAACTGGCTACTGATCATGGCCTGGTTCAATGGCATTTTCTCCGGCATGTTAACAATGATCACCGATGCGGCCGACTTTACCCGATACCAGAAAAACA
>NZ_PNCP01000163.1:0-255 GCF_005886115.1 Pseudoalteromonas sp. S4492 | reverse complement strand
CAGGGGCCTTTGCTGGTTCGTCCGCATCCAACGGCTGTCCTTATATCAACGCCAAGACTTTTCAGCTTGTCTATTTTGGTGCGCGGCCTGCGCCACTGTCGCCAGTAGGCCATCCGTATTCTGCGACGTATCCAGTTATCCAGATCGCAGCAGAGCTGGTAGCAATTGGCGATACCAAAATAGTGAATCCAGCCCCGTAGGTATTGGCTGGCCTTGAAAAGCTGGTACTTCATCGACACGCCCCAATTGCGGTTG
>NZ_PNCP01000162.1:0-245 GCF_005886115.1 Pseudoalteromonas sp. S4492 | reverse complement strand
TAGATGAGAGTGATGAGCTTGAAGACGACATGCTAGATAAAGCATGGGGTCTTGAGCCAGAGTCACGCCTTGGTTGCCAAGCGGTGATCAAAGATGAAGATTTAGTGGTTGAAATTCCAAAGTATAATCTCAATATCGTTAATGAAGAGCATTAATTTTTAACGGCTTTGATTTCGTAAAAACCGCTGTAGTTGCTTGGTCTCTACAGCGGTTTTTTTATTTTAGAGCTGTCAGCTTTCAGACGT
>NZ_PNCP01000161.1:0-378 GCF_005886115.1 Pseudoalteromonas sp. S4492 | reverse complement strand
GAGGAGGGCCTGCGGCGATGACCGCCGCTCAGACTATTGCCAGATTCCACCCTACGATATCAGTCAAGGTGATAAAAAGTCCTAAAATCAAAGGTCAGCTTGAAGAAGCAGGCAATATTGAAAACTGGCCTGGCAGCCTGATTATAAAAGGGAAAGGTCTGCTAAACATGATGGAAGACAAGGCTGGAAGTAACGACAATGTCGACATTATTGAAGATCATATTGTCGAGACTCTCCTCCAGGGGACACCGAAGGTTTTGCACGGTGAGCGCTCTACCTATTTTGCCAGTATTGTCATACTGGCATCGGGAGCGGAGCCCAATCTTCCCAAAATTTTAGAACCATACAAAGGAACCGGAGTTTTCACATGCACTGACT
>NZ_PNCP01000160.1:0-287 GCF_005886115.1 Pseudoalteromonas sp. S4492 | reverse complement strand
CTAAAACAATACAGTTCCTTTTTCTTGGATGCCTGAATCCAGTCACTGCCTTTTGCAGCAGCCTTTGCTATAGCCAGGTACCATTCAATACGTTCTTCCCTGTTTTTGTCAGACAGGACTTCCTCAAGCTTTTCAATGTCCGAATCCCCATTCAGTGCACAAACCAGATACATGGACTCAAGGTACTGGATGAGTGAGCGATTTTCCGGTGGCTCCTTTCTGACTTTTTCCAGCATCTCCTGGCTATTCTTCAAACCTTCTGCGTATTTCTTACTCTTAACTTGAAC
>NZ_PNCP01000016.1:0-65535 GCF_005886115.1 Pseudoalteromonas sp. S4492 | reverse complement strand
TTTCGAGTTTCGAGTTTCGAGGCAAAGATTGTAGGCGCGATTTTACATCGCGCAATATAAAAAGATAACGCGCGAATAAATTTCACGCCTACATCAAAAAACGTGGGAGCGGCTTTAGCCGTGAATAAAATAAAGCTGTTCGGCGTTAAAACGCCTCCTACACCGTAGGCGTCACGCTTGCTTGGCGCGTCTCAACCACCACTCAATACAAGCACCCTCGCGCGAAATAGATTTCACGCCTACGACAGCTTATTTCACATTTGTATCGGACACGTGACCTGACTCGCTAACTTTACTCTCGTAACTAGAAACTCTGGTTTTAATCTGAAAGCTGACAGCTCGTCATTTTCTTTGTGAAGATATTTTCGGCACTAAAGTACCTCCTACGAGCTAGGCCTTTGGTAAAGGCCTGTAAGCAACACCGTTCAGCTTCAAACTGACAGCTGAAAGCTGATAGCTTTCTCTAAAACCTATAACTCACACTGGCATTATACGAGCGGCCCTGTCCGGCAAGTTGTTCAAAACCATTGCTCATATCTTGCTTGTAATTAGCAATGCTTACACCGCCAAGTGGTTGTTGGTAATATTCATCAAGTAAGTTGGTAATTGCTAACTTAAAGGTTAAATTTTGCCACGTTTTCTGACTTGATATAGCCAGTAACTGATAGCTGTCGGTTTGGTTTTCTAAACGGCGCTCATCAACATGAGTTTTACTATCAACCCATTGCCAGCTCAGTGCGTTTTGCCAGCCTTTGTATTCGTGCTCTAGGCTCAGCTCAGTGTGCAGTGGCATAATTTGATATAAGTCTTCATTGCTATCATCACGTTCGCCATAAGTACTGGTTAGTGAGCCTTTTAACTGCCACTTTCCTGCTTGCTTTGTGTTGTAGAGTTCAATTAAGCCCGCCAGTTTTGCACCGTAAAGAGTGGCATCTAGGTTGGTGAATGTAAGAATATTACGCTTGGTATGCGCCATGTCGGTGCGATTAAAGCTCTTAGTCACTTCAGCATCAATATAATCATTTACTTGCGTGTACCAAACATTTGCCGTTACTTGCCAGCTATCGTCTTTGGCAAGTTTGGTGTAGCTAGAACTCAATGTGTGGGCTGTTTCGGCTTCTAAATCTGGGTTACCAATGTAACCATTACCATCACCAAACCAACCAATCATGGTGGTTGCCATCGTACCTACACCCCAGCTGTAACGCTCATATAAATTAGGTGCGCGGTTTTTACGAGCTAAACCAAATTGCAGCTCATCGTTATTCGATAATTGATAGCGAGCAAGCAAGCTGATATCAACTAAAGTGTCGTCACGTTTACGGTCTAATTGGTTAAATTCCATCGCAGCTTGGGCGTCGGTTTTTGACATATCCATCATTGAGCCCATATTAGCCATGCCGCTCATGCCACCTTCGTTATAAGCCTGCACTTCGCCAGTATCTGTGGTGACTTGCTCAACACGAACACCTGCCGACACCCACCATGCTTGGTTTACTTGGTTTTGGTACTCAGCAAATGCCGCAAGGCGGTCACGTTTGCCATCGTTAATGTTTACGTACTCATTTGGGCCCATCATCATTGACCCTGCAACCGCTGGCCACCAGTCATCAATTCGATAACCGTAATATTCTTGCCCTAGCATTAATGATGACTGTTTTGATAAATCAGTGCGCCAATGAACTTGATAACTGTAATCTTGTGCATCGGTATTCATTGGCATCATGCCGGTTTTCTCATTACTGAAAAAACCCATTTCGTGTTTTACATCATGCGCATTCACTTGCACCTGCAAATCACCATTTTCAAGCTCACGTTGATACTGAGCAACAAAACCATAGCTGGTGTTATCGGTCATATCCATGTATTGATTTGCAAAGCCTTGATAAGGAATTTTTTGATGCGTCAGTTTAACTACAAGCTGTTGTTTCTCATCACGAACAGCGCCCGTTAAGGCATGATTTTGCACTCGATATAAGGTATCAAGTACACGCTCACCATGCCCATCATCATAGCTGTTCGCATCTTCAAAGCTGCCTTGGTAAGACAAGCTAAACTGTTTGCTCGCAAGGCTAGCACCTAGCGCGTATGCTTGGCTGTCGTTAACGCTTTTGTATGCTGCTGTCACATAGCCTGCGTGCCAGTTCACTGAGTCTGAATCACTAAATTTAGGAGCAATCGTATTTACCCTAATAACGCCGGCAATATTATCACCGCCACTGCTTACCGGTGATACACCAGCAACGACACTGTAAGAGGCAATTTGGTTTGCCGACACATAAGAGAGTGGCGGGTTCATTTGATTAGCACACGCTGCTGTGACATCAGCACCATCGACTAATACTTTAACTCTATCGCCCATCATGCCGTTCATCACCGGCAAGTTAGACACCCCTCCGGCAGCTGAAAAATCAACACCTAAATCTTTCAGTAACGCGTCTGCTGAGCCAACTAACTGATGGTTATTTTGTGCATGACCTTGTACTTCTATCACTTCAATAGAATCATCAGCAAAGGCCGAAATACTTAAAACACAGCTAAGTGCTGCAGCAATTTTAGAAAATAAAAAACCAGGGCGAGAAGATTGCGTGTTCATAACTCTTTTAAAATCAAAGCAAATAATTAATGACGCCGATTATAAAACTCATTAATTAGTCTGAACACGTGACATATTGTCGCACCCTGTCACAGGTAAATAACTTAGCGCAGCACCACTAAAGGAATACGGCTATCTTCAAGCATTTTTAAGGTCGTGCTGCCTAAAAAGAACTGCCGCCATTTAGAGTGACCAAATGCGCCCATCACCATTAAGTCAACAGCGTGGTCACTTTTATATCGCCACAGCGCTTGGTAAACATCGCCATCGAGCATGCGCGCTCTCACATTAAAGCCGTTTTCAGCCAGCCTTGCTGAGGCAGTATCAAGTTTGTCTTGGCAGTGACCGTCTTGTTTATCAACCATCACCAAGTGGCAATCTAAGCCGGATAAAATCCCGCCATTGATAATTTGTGTAATCGCTTTGTCGGTACTTTCGCTGCCATCATAAGCCAGCATAAAATTTGTAGGCTCATGAAATTGCGGCGGCACAATCGCAACCGGGGTATGCACCTGACGGATCAGCGTTTCAATATGCGAGCCCAGTACTTTAAAATCATCGTAATGGCCTTTACCAGAGCGGCCAATAATCATCACACGGGCATTGTCTTCATGTTCAAGTAAAGCATCAACAAGACTCATTGAAAGCTGCTGTTGCTCAATCTCGGTTAAGCCTGCATGCTCGGCTTTTTTCATTGCTTCATCTAGCAATAATTGACCATGCTGCGACGCCACTTTGTTGCGTTCTTGCTCAAGTTTTGCCAATTGCTCTAACAATGAGGTTTGCGAACCTAAACCAATAATTGCGGTTAAATCATCACTGCCCTGCGGCAAAGGTGGCTCTAATGCATGCAGAAAATTAATTGGATGGCTGGAGCGCTTAGAAATCCAAATAGCCGCTTCTGTCACCGCATCGGTCATGCATGAACCGTCGATACAAGCAAATATCTTTTTCATTACACTCTCCTTCAAACCAATTTAATTAACCAAGTATAGTTGGCTTTTTCTCTGTATTTATTTTGAACAGCAAAGACTTAAGAAGTTCAGGTTATTTTCTTATAGCAAACAAATATAGAACGTTCCAAAAAGTACTGTATCAACTCCGTTAATTTGTATTACAATAGCGCTGGGCACACATCTCTACTCCAGAACAAAGTATTTGTTACTGGCATTTTCAATTATCAAAAATCTATTTTGTTTTTAAATTTATTTTAAAGGAATTACATGACTAACGTAGCCAACTCCCAAGGCAACGCAAGCACGTTTACCATTCTGATAGTATTGGCTTTAGGCACATTCATTTTAGGCCTATCAGAATTTTCTATGATGCCAATGTTGCCCCTGATCAGCGAAACATTTTCGTCTACGCCAGCGCAAAGTGGTTATGCCATTAGTGCTTACGCGATAGGCGTAGTCGTCGGTGCACCGCTATTTATGATCACAACCGCCAACATGCGTAAGCGCAATGCACTATTGATGTTTGTCAGTATGATGTTTTTATTCAATGGCTTAAGTGCTTTTGCAAACTCGCTTGAGCAACTTATTTTATTTCGATTTTTAAGTGGTTTACCACACGGTGCCTACTTCGCCGCTGCTATTTTATTGGCAGCCGACATTGCCCCTGCCGATAAACGCGCAAGCTTTATGTCAAAGGTATTTATGGGTTTAACCATTGCCACTATCGTTGGTGTGCCCATGGTCACCCTAGTGGGGCAAAACTTTAGCTGGCGTTATTGTTTGGCAGGTACCGCTGTACTTGCGTTAGTTGCCTTGGTATTGATTGTGAAATACGTACCTAACGTAAAAAATACCGCGCCAACATCGATTCTCGATGAGTTAAGTGTATTAAAGAACAAGCTCGTATGGACCATTCTGGGTATCATCATTATTGGTTTTGGTGGTGTATTTTGTGTTTACACTTACATTGCCGACACTATTTTAGAAGTCACCCATACCCCTGCTTACACTATCTCTATTGCGATGATCATGTTTGGTATTGGCTGTACTTTAGGTAACTATGTATTAGGTAAAGCCGCCGACCACTCACCGCTGAAAACCACAGGCGCAGCGCTGATTGGTGCTGTAGTATTTGCAGCCAGTTATGTAAGCGCAAGTCATAATATTTGGCTGTTATACGCAGTGATTTTCTTTATTGGTTTTAGTGTTGGTTTAGGTACCGTGATCCAATCGCTATTAATGGATGTGTCACCACAAGGGCATGCCATGATTGGTGCGCTGGTGCAGTGTGCATTTAATACAGCCAATGCGATTGGCCCTTGGCTTGGCGGCATGGCTATTGCCGAAGGTGCACTCCCTAGTCAAACAGGCTATGTTTCGGCGGCACTATTCTTAGGTGGCTTTTTAATGTGGTCGTTAAGTGCGATGCAGATGAAAAGACAAAGCTGTAAGCCTTAAGCTTTCAGCTGTAAGTCTGATCGCTGAAGGCTGAAGGCTATCAGACTTACTCATCCTGAAATATCTCTTCGATACTCAGGTTAAATAAACGCGCGGCTTTAAATGCTAATGGCAAACTTGGGTCAAATTTACCTTTTTCGATAGCATTCACGGTTTGCCTTGATACATCGAGTAATTCGGCTAATTTTGCTTGGGTGTAATTGTGCTCAGCACGAAGCACTTTCAAGCGGTTTTTCATTCTTCGCCCTCGTCGTTTAACTGCTTATTCATCATTAAAAGACTCACTAAATAGGTTAAGCCCATAAAGAGCACGAGGTGCGATATATCTTCTTTAAAGCTAATTAAACCGCTTGATTGCACCACCGAGTAAGCTAAACCAAATACCAAGCTTGCACCCAAGGTAATGGCCATTGCATTAAGGTGCATACGCTGCTGCAGCTCATCCATTCCATGTAGTTGTCGTTTGTTAGATAAAATCATCATGATGCCAACTACTACATTGATTAAGATTGCCACAACACTAAAAATAGCCTGCTCTTGCCATAAAAAATGCGGCCCAAATGAGGCAATTGCTAAAGTAATCACCCATGCTGATGTCCATTTCGCGAGGTTTAGCGTGTTCTGCTTATTACGTTGTTTAAAGGTTAATCCTGTTTGATTCATTATTCTCACCTTAAAAGTAAAGGAAACTTGACTAAAGATTAACCTAGCAACACAAAAAGTCAAACAAACTTTACAAAAAGTATTATATACACGACATTAATATGATTTTTTAATGTCAGAAAAGGCAAGGCGCTTGCTGTTGATCTCATAATATTGTATTAATCAAAGTATCGCGTAGTCTTATAAAAAATCGGTCCAATCGGGCTGCGTTTCTAACAATAACAATGAAGATAACACTATGAATACGGCACTGTTTTTCGTTGGCGAATGGCAAGTTACTCCGGCCACTAATTCAATCAGGCGCGGTGAACAAACAAAGCATCTTGAACCTAAAGCGATGGATGTATTACTGCTGCTATGCGAAAAACAAGGTGAGCTACTAACAAGTGAAGAAATTATCAGCCATTGCTGGCCAAATGTAGCGCTGGGTGACAACCCCCTACATAAAGTGATCACCCAATTACGTAAAGCCTTTGACGATAAAGCAAGCGATCCGCATTACATAGAAACCATTCGTAAACGTGGTTATCGGGTTATTGCCGAAATCAACTTTCCACTCAACGAAGAACAAAAAGCCAGCCAAACCAGTTGGCAAGGTGATTCGCCCTTTGTTGGCTTAAGTGCGTTTGCACCAGAGCAAGCCGATGTATTTTTTGGTCGTAACAAACAAATTGCCACTTTGCTACAGCGAGTGTCGGCTCAAATTGAGTTTGGTCGCGCCTTTTGCTTAATTTTAGGCGCCAGTGGTTCAGGTAAATCGTCGTTAGTTAACGCAGGTGTATTGCCCGCTTTAATGTCGAGTAATGGCTACGATGGCATTAGAGTACACAGTTACTGCCAACTCGACTTTGCCGATGTCAGCAAAGAGCGCTTACTGCTTGATTTAGCCTCAACCTTGCTCGATTTAGAAATAAACGACGCACCTGTACTTAGCGATATAAGCGCCGATGCGTTAGCTGAATTGTTATTAACAGATCCAGAACAGGTTATTTCCCGCTGTAAAGCAGCACTTGCAACGCTAAATGCAGAGCACACTACGCCCTATTTATTTTTATTTATCGACCGGCTCGAAGTACTATTGTCATCGCCGCTATTTAGCGATGACGAGCGCAACCAGCTGTTAGCTCTTATTGAGCGCTTAGCAACAAGTGGCTGCATGATCATTTTTAGTGCCTGTCGTAATGACTTTTACCCGCAAGTAGTGAGTCAACCAAGTTTAATGGCAGGTAAAGCCAATGGCGCACACTTTGATTTATTAGCGCCAACTCGCTCTGAGCTTAAGCAAATGATCCGTTTGCCAGCACTTGCAGCAGGCTTAAGTTGGCAACATCACCCAGAGCACCACACACCGCTTGATGAACAACTTTGTAACGATACTGCCAATAACCCAGATGCATTGCCAATGCTGCAATACACCTTGCAACAGCTTTACTTGCAGCGCAGCCCAGACAACGAATTATTGTTCTCTGAATACCAGGCGCTTGGCACCATCGAAGGAGCCATCGGCCAAAAAGCCGAACAGGTATTTTGCCAATTACCCAAAGACCAACAAACTGAACTTGCCGCAGTACTTTCTAAACTGATCACCTTAAACCCAGATGGCGAAACACTCACCAGCCGCGCTGCGCGTTGGAGCGAATTAACCTGCCCTGCTGCAACCAAGCTTGTTCAGGCTATGGTCGATAGCCGCTTATTTGTATCACACCTTAAAAATGAGCAAGCCTGTTTTAGCCTTGCTCACGAAGCCCTGCTACGCCATTGGCAACGCGCCATAGATTGGGTGCAAGAGCACCAACAAAGCTTAGCAATTCAAAGTCGTGTGCAACTAGCCACCGAGCGCTGGCTGCTTGAACATAAACACAGCGACTTTTTATTAGCCCAAGGCAAACCGCTGCAAGAAGCACAAAGCCTAGTTAAAAACCCTATGTTTAGCTTATCTAGCGACGAACAGGCGTTAATTAAAGCTTCTAACAATAAAGCGAAACGTAAAAAACGCATGTTACAAATAACGGCGGCTGCACTTGTGTGCTTAACCTTTATTGCCACATTTATGAGCGTGCGCAGCTATCACGCCGAACAAATAGCAAAACAAAAACGCCAAGAGGCCGAAAGTTTATTGGGTTTTATGGTCGGTGAATTTGCCGATAAACTCAGAAGCGTTAAGCGCATGGATTTACTGGATGGTATTAGCAACAAAGCCCTTGAGTATTTTACCAATCAAGATGAAGAAGCTGCCTCGTTGTTTGACTTTAGCGATAAACAAGCCGAGTTTAATAACCGTTTTCAATACGCTCAAACCTTAGAGGCCATGGGCGAAGTCGCCTACTCTCGCGGCAAAACCGACGAGGCCTTCACCGCCTTTGATAATGCACGAACGCGCCTAGAATCATTACTAAAAATTCAACCCAACAACCTTGATGTTTTAATGCTTGCAGGGGCTAATGCTTTCTGGCTTGGGCAATTAAACTTTGATAACAGTGACTATACAGGCGCCGAACCTTGGATAAAACGCTACCAAGAGCACAGCAAACAAATGTACACATTAGCACCCAACGATTTTAACTCAATTATGGAGTTATCTTATTCTTATAACTCGTTAGGTTCATTGTACTTAAAGCAATTTGACTACGCTCTCGCAAAACAGAACTTTACTGAATCTTTAAAACTTAAAAACCAAGCCCTTGAGCTAAAACCTAATAACAAAAATCTATTACGCGATAAGACAGATACCATCAGTTGGATTGCAAGTACTGAAGAAAACTTAGGGCATTTCAATGAAGCTCTCAAGATTTTTGAACATGCAGAAAATGAAACAAATAAAATGTTAACTAAGTATCCGGCCGATGCTAGTGTATTAACATCGTTAGCATATAAACATATCCAGCAAAGCTACTTATTAAGTTACTTCCCTGATAAATCAAAATCTTACGAAAAAGCAAAGCAAGCAACAGAAACAATTAACAAAGCGAGATTGCAAGATGTTCAAAATAAAACTATTGAAAGAACGTACTATCAGTTTCTAGCTTATCAACTCTCTCTCTCTGATAACCCAAATATAGATAATAGAGTTAGTGAAATAATAGAGTTTTTAGGTACCAACAAGTCATCGAATAGACAAGTTATTGGTACAAAAATTAGCTTGATAGAATATTTCATTAATAGAAATAATATTAAAAGGGCTTTAGTTCTTTTAAAAAGCCTGGATGAAAATAACATGTTATCCAGCGCACTGGATATAGACAATGCACGACTTCATACAAGAATCTTGTTAATTAAAGCTCGTTTAGCTAAATCACAACAAGAAAAAAATTCTTTATGTGAAGACGCAGCAACCACTCTAAATAAAATAAGTAAAAAAACTAAAAGTATAAAATTTACTTACCCATTAATTCAGGCATATACCTGCCTAAATAAATCACACGAAATAGAAGCGACCATTGTTCCGGTAAGAGAACTGGGAATAATTAATTTTCAACTATAAAGTAAAGGAAAAAACATGAGTGAAGGTAAAGTATACAATTTCACAGTGAATATTGAATTAGATAGCAACAAAAAAGCCGTATTTACATACTTCCAAGATGGTCAACAAGTATCTGGTGGTGGGGTTGTTACAGAAAGAAATAGTCTTGGGATTTACACCCTAAATGAAGAAACTCAAAAAAGAGGGTTCTTATTTTCTGCCGCTACTTTTAGTAATCATGAGGGTGACTGTGCTAAAGATTTCAGTTACGAGGTTACAAACGCTGGTACGGTAATCAATATTTCAGATACCGATGAAAACAGCGGTACAGCATGTATGATCTTCACGGTTAGCTGCAATGGTGAGGAATATCAAAGCGAAGATCCACAGTTTGAAAATAAAGAAGAAGTATAAAATCTAGAAATAACACCAACACAAGGCTCCACCAAGGAGTCTTTTTAAGTTCAAAAACAACAACTTAAAATCAGAAGATTACCAGAAGGTTAATTTGCACTTTTTTAAGTAACTTTATAGACACCAAAATCGTTTGCATCGGCAAAAAGGAAACGAACGTGTCTACTAATAAAAATGAACAACCAAGCACTGCAAAACCAGAAGCGAAAAACGCACTACCGCAGTCTATCAATTCAGAGCAACTTGCACTGATTGCCCAAATGTTTCAGAACATTCCTGAGGGAGTGTTTATCATTAATGGCCAAGGCACGTTTGAATTTGCAAACCCGATGGCGGCACAGCTTTTAGGTGACAACCAAGAAGCGTTAATCGGGCAAAACATTTTACATTACCTACACGACACCGACCGTGATAAATACATGTATACCCTACTCAGTTGGTTAGACCATAAAGACTCGCCGATAAGCCTTGGGCCAAACGAAGTTAAAATAAACCGCGCTGATAATAAAACCCTTGAGGCGGATTTATGTATATCGAGCCTGCCAAAAAACATTGCCGTTGCAGAAAATTTATTTATTTGTGTATTACACGATTTATCATCACACAAAGAACAATATAACCGTTTAATTAAACAGGCTACCACTGACCATTTAACCGGCCTTGCAAATAGATTAACCCTTGAGGAATCATTAAAAGAGCATTGGCAAGAAAGCGTACAAACCAACCAAGCCATTAGCACTATATTAATCGACATTGATTACTTTAAATTATTCAACGACCGATTTGGCCATGTGAAAGGCGATAAATGCTTACAAAAAGTAGCCAGTATAATCGCAGAATCACTCCCTTCTCGCGATTGTTTAGCAGCGCGTTATGGCGGTGAAGAATTTGCCATTATATTACCCCGCTGTCAAAAAGACACGGCCGCTGCCATTGCTAAACATATTCAAATAAAAGTAAATAACATGCCATTTACTGATATAGGTTTACCAAGTGATTTTAGAATAAGTGTAAGCCAAGGAATTGCCTGTGAGTTTAATAATCAATATCGTACTTCAGAGGCATTAATTTGTGCAGCAGATACTGCTTTATACCGAGCAAAAACAGAGGGTAGAAATAAAATAAGCATTAGCGCTTAACCAAGTTAAAATAATGTAAATACAGTGAGCTAAATAGCTTGTTTAGATAATCATATAGTATACTTTTATGTTATTTGTTTGTTCCTTTTTTATTGATAAACTGCGAAGCGAAATCAACGTCAGAAGGGATCAACAATGACATTTTTTAAAAAAGTACCTTTGCAACTCGCAATTGCAAGTACACTCGCTACATCAGTGACTGCAATCGCTGCTGAGCAAACAACTGACAACACCGCTCAAGATGTTGAAGTTATTTCTGTTACTGGTACTCGCCGAAGCCTTCGTAGTATTTCTGAAAGTACCGTGCCTGTCGATTTATTAACAAGCCGCGATTTATCAAGCACAGGTCAGCTTGATATGAGCCAAGTATTAGCATCACAGTTACCAAGCTTTAACTACCCAAGTGCCACCATTGCTGATGGTACTGACCACGCAAAACCAGCTGTTTTACGTGGCCTTGCTCCTGATCACACATTAGTGCTGATTAATGGTAAACGCCGCCATGCCGGAGCATTATTAAACTTAAATGGTACGGTTGGCCGTGGTTCAACGGCCGTAGATTTAAATAATATTCCGACTTCTGCGATTAAACGTGTTGAAATTCTACGTGATGGCGCTGCAGCTCAATACGGTTCTGACGCGATTGCCGGTGTGATCAATATTGTATTAAAAGATGCCGATGAAGGCGGTAGCGTGAGCTACACATACGGTGAATACGACACACAAATGGCAGGCTCTCCTCAGCTACTAAACACCACAACGGATAGCGAAGGCAACTTAAGCTTTGAAACTGGCAGCGACCGTGAAGTAAACGACGGTATTACGCGTACAGCAAGTGCTAATGCGGGCTTTGCACTAGGCGATAATGGCTTTATTAACGTGTCGATTGAGTCACGTAATAACGAGCCAACAAATCGCTCTGGCTTTGATGCACGTGAGCAATATAGCCGTGATGAGAATGGCGATTTAGATTCGCGTGAATTTGACTTCGACCGCTATAACCACCGATTTGGTAAAGCCGATATCGAAGACTTCGCACTTTTTTATAACCTAGGTTATGAGTTTGAAAACTCGCTATCGCTTTACTCATTTGCTAGTTACTCAAACCGTAAAGGTAACTCAGGTGGTTTTTATCGTCGCGCCAACGATTCACGTAACTTAACTGAAGTGTATCCTGACGGTTTCTTACCACAAATTGATACCGATGTTGATGACTACTCATTTGCAATTGGCTTAAATGGCGAAACCAATAATTGGGCTTGGGATGTAAGCACCAATTATGGTCGCAACGATTTTGGTATTGGCGTAAGCAACAGCTTAAATACCTCGATGGGTGTTAGCAGCCCAACAGAATTTGATGATGGCTCGCTTGTTTATGAACAATACCTAGTGAATATGGATGCTAGCAACACACTAGATTTAGGTTTACCTGATGATGTGTTTGTTACGATTGGTGCTGAGTATCGTCACGAAAACTACCAAATAAAAGCAGGTGAAACAGCCTCTTACCTCACTGTATTAGATGACGATGGTAACCCTGTTGCTGCCGGTGGCGCGCAAGTGTTACCTGGTTTCTCACCAGAAAGTGCAACAGATAAAAGCCGTCATAACATTGCGGTGTTTGCAGAGTTTGATACTTACCTAACGACAGATTGGAACCTTGTTTTAGCAGGTCGTTTTGAAGATTACAGTGATTTTGGTAGTACTTTTACCTCTAAACTTGCTTCGCGCTACAGCATTAACGAGTCGCTGTCGCTACGTGGTGCAATTAGCACAGGTTTTAGAGCGCCATCACTTGCCCAAACATCATATAAATCAGTAAGCACTGTCTTTGAAAATGGTGTGCCAAATGAAGTGGGCTTATTCCCAGTTGATGAGCCAGCAGCGCAAGCTTTAGGTGCACGTGAACTTGAAGCAGAAGAATCCGTAAATATGACAGCGGGTTTCATCTTTACGCAAGGCGGTTTTAGCTTAACCCTAGATGCGTATCGCATTGAAATTGACGACCGTATCGTTTTGTCTGAAAACTTAAGTGGCTCAGAAGTTGAAGCGATTTTAGCCGAAGCGGGCGAAGTAAATACGCAGCGCGTTCGTTACTTTACTAATGCCATTGATTCACGTACGCAAGGTGTTGATATTGTTGCGACCTACTCACTAGGCTTAGAAAACTATGGTGATTTACGCTTAAGTGCAGCGGTTAACTTTAACGACACTGAAGTAACACACGTTAAAGAAAATCCACCTGAATTAGAGGCGCTTGGCGATAGCTACGAGTATTTCTCTCGTCGCGAAATCACACGCTTTGAAAAAGGTACTCCAGCCGATAAATGGAACCTATCTGCAACATGGGATTATGAAAACTTCCAAACAACATTACGAGCAACTCGTTATGGTGAAGTAGTTGATACTGCAAGCAGTGAAGATGGTGATGAAGTACTTGATGCTAAATGGATTGCTGACTTAGAAGTGGCTTACCGCCCTGATGAGCAGTGGAAGTTTGCATTAGGCGCCAATAACCTATTCGATCAGTACCCTCAAGATACTGTAAGTAATATAGGTTATAGCGATTTCAACCAAATTTTCCCTTATAGTGGCTTTGCACCATACAGCTTAGATGGTCGTTTTATTTACGGTAACATCACTTATAGCTTCTAAAAAATAGGGCGTGAAAGCAGTAATTGCTAACACGCCCTAACCTACAATGATGAGTGAATAAATTAACTAATTTGAATAGTGTGATACGCCAATAAAGTGCCATCACTATTTTGTGCTGTGTTTAAAATAAACTGCTCATAATCACTACCAAACACGTTATCGATGCTAGCAAGAGTTGTATCTTGTTCACCGCGTGATTTGTAATCGCTGTGAGTGGTACAAATTTCTTTTGCAAACGCATCAGTAAAACAGAACTGGCTAATTACATAGTCGTTATTGTTGTTTGCTACTTTAAAGTGAATATGAATAGTACGGCCAGAATACCAACCAGGGAAATGCGTTTTAAAGTTCACACGGCCACTGCTATCTGTGATCAATGAACCACGGTACCAAGTACTTGCCTCAGCTTCGGCATCGCCGTCAGTACAGAAGTCACCGGCAAAACGTGAGCTATCAGAACTACTGCTAGTATCGCCCGAGTAAATACCGCTGGTATCACAGTGCCAAACCGAGATTTCGTAATTTGCTAATGGGTTACAGTCGCTATCAATTAACTGTAAGCACAGCATCATAGGTAAACCGGTTAAACCATCCGAAATATCTTCGTCTGAATCAGCTTGGAAGTAACATGGGCCTTCGGTTGTTGCTTGAGTAAGTGCTAACACACATGCTGTTGATGTTTCAAAAATACTGTCATCAGGAAAGTCATCAGTAATAAGTGCTGTTGTGCCCGATACATAATCACTGTCGTTCGTGGTTGTTGTATCGCCTGTATCAGTGCTGGTGTCTGAGCCTGTTGAAGTGTCTGTATCTGATGTTGTATCTGTTGATGATACTGTATCTGAGTTACAGCCTAAAAATGCCAACATAGGCACAGCAGCAACTGAAACACCTAATGTTTTTAGCATTTTTCTACGAGTATAAAGTTCAGGTTTTAAAGTCATCTTGTGCCCCTTCGCTAACATGAGTAATTAGCATCGAGTATAAAGAACAAATGTAGAGACTTTGTGTAGAAAAAGTGGTGCTTTTATAGAGTGACTAGGATGCGCATGCCAAAAAATAGACATTTATAGTATATTCATTATTGGCTATTACATTTTACTATTACATCTATGAAGTTAATTCACAAACTCTTAATTACTAATCTTATTATTACGTTATTGCTGGTACTGACCATGTTTGGTCTGAACGCAATTACCAATAAGCGTATGCTCAATAATGTGTTTGAAGATATAGATAACGAAGCATTTAACCGTATAGCCACTGAAATTAGCCAGCAGTATCAGCAAACGGGTTCGATTGGCATGTTTATCGATTCTAAAGCCCTGTGGTATGAGCTAATTAACCGCAATTTTCATTCAAGCCGTTTATTATTTTCACCCAATACCCCAAAGCCAAGAGAGCCCGGGCCTTTTACACAAGATGGCCCTCCCGAAAAGCATATGCAAAATGAGGCTATGCCACCCCCCGATGACTTTGGGAAGCCACCATCGTTCGATCAAGCACCTGAATTTGACCCATCAACTGAGTTTAACGAGCTTGCAAACTTTGCTGACATGCGTGAGCCACCGCCTCGCAATAAACCCATGGCTGATGACTTTATACCCTTTGAAAAACGCCTAAGTTTACTTGATGCAAAAGGCGAAATACTGATTGCTGGCAATACCGAAACTGAGGTCGTGAACGAGCAAGAAATCACTCACAATGGTGACGTTGTTGCAGTGCTTCAGCTGCATGCTAACCGCAGTCATGTTAGCGCACTGACTCAGCATTACCTTAATACCCAAATTAATATCAGTTTGTGGACAGCAGGGATTGGTTTATTAATTGCGTTATTGTTTAGTTACTTACTCGCACGTCATTTTACTAACCCTATTTCGCAGCTGAAAAAAGGCGCAAAAGCCCTTGCTGAACGCGAGTTTGAGACCCAAATAACCGTCAACAGTAGTGATGAATTTGCGACCTTAGCGGATGATTTTAATCGTATTGCCACAGAGCTCAGACGCTTTGAATCGCAGCAAAGCCAATGGCTCATGGATATTTCTCATGAGTTGCGCACGCCTTTAACTATTTTAGAGGGTGAACTAGAAGCTATTAACGATGGCATTATCGAACCAAATCAAAAAGCAATAATCTCACTGCAAGAAGAAGTGGCGCTGTTAAGCCGACTTGTCAACGACTTACATAAAGTCAGCTCACTCGACAGACACAGCTTTAACTATCACATGGAAGCCATTGATTTTAATGCCTTGGTAGCCCTACAAGCGCATAAGTATGCGTTTAAATTTCAATCCAAAAACATCACGCTTAATGCCACCTTACCAGAGCAAACGGTAATGGTTTTGGCTGACCAAAATCGTATTACGCAAGTATTACAAAACATATTAGAAAATAATTTACGCTATACAGATGAACAGCAAAAAGTCTGGTTAGATTTAACGGTGTCTAACCATCATGTATTTTTGTCGATAGAAGATTCAGGCCCCGGTGTTCCTGATGAGGCCCTTGAAAAACTATTTGATCGTTTATATCGCACCGATAGTTCTCGTAACAGAAAAACCGGCGGTTTTGGCTTAGGCTTGGCAATTTGCCAAACAATTGTTGAAGCCCACCAAGGAAAAATAAATGCAACTAAAAGCCGTTTAGGCGGTCTGTGTATAACGTTAAAACTCCCGCTTGCAGAGGCGCACTAATATGTCAGAAACCTTAGCTAAACAGCATATTCTCGTTATTGAAGATGAAGTTAAAATTGCCGAATTAATAGAAAAGTATTTATATCTTGAAGGGTTTAAAACAAGCCTAATTCACGATGGCAACTGCGCACTGGATGCTGTTAATGAGCTAAACCCTGATTTGATTATTCTCGATATCATGCTGCCAGGCACAAATGGCATCGAGTTGTGCAGCAAGATAAGACAATACAGTGATGTGCCTATTATTATGCTTACAGCACGGGTCGAAGAAATTGATCACTTAATTGGTTTTGATGTGGGTGCCGATGACTATGTTACTAAACCATTCAAACCAAAAGAGTTAATGGCGCGTGTGAAAGCCATTTTAAAACGACGCCGAATGCCAACTAACAAACCGAGTACATTCACAGCAGGCAATATTATTGTTGATCCGAGCGAATACAAAGTACTGGTAAAAAATGAAGAACTGAAACTTACAATTAATGAATTTAGTTTATTAAAAATATTAATTGCCTCACCTAATAAAGTTTTTTCACGCCAAGATTTACTGACCATGACCCAAGGGAAGTACTTTGAGAGTTACGAGCGCAGTATTGATTCACACATTAAAAACTTGCGTAAAAAGCTGATTCAAGCCGACCCTGATAGCCATTACATTGAGTCAATTTATGGCGTGGGATATAAATTTAAAATTTAAACAACCTTTTTCATACTTGCGACGACTAACTAAATAACATAACCCATTTGGACATCATTATGAATTTAGTACGCATCAGCGCAAGTGCACTCTTAATCACAGCCACTACAGCGTGTATCGGCCTCTCAAATGCCAGTACAGCACACAACCAAGGTGATTATCGTGTTATCACTTTTAAAGACTGTAAAAAGATAAGCGAAAGTACCCTCAATAACGAACAGATTGCTGCATACCTAGAGCTTGAACGTGAGCAGGTAAAACTAGAAGCACTTGAGCAACCTATTAGTGACATTGAGCTACAAGTTACTGAGTACTCTAAGCAAATAGAAGCAATCACTGAAGAAGCAGTAATTGAAGACGAAAACCATCTGCGAATTAATAAAAGCTTATTAAAAGAGCAAGATAAGTTGGCTAAAGAGCTCAATAAACTTATGGCTGCTCATGATGCCGATTTTAAAGCACTGGAACAGCAAGCAAAGTTAATTGAACATGCCGCTAAGCAGTTTGATAAAACTATGAAGCCTTTGATGGAACAAGGTGAGTCAACCCATCTACAAATTTTAGCGCCGGGTGAAGAGGAAAAACCTGGGTGTTTTTACACTATCTAAAGTACGTTGCCAAGATGTGCATAAAGTTTCGCATGTGATTGACGAATGTCTTCTTTATGCACTTGCTTATACCATTTTAGAGCCTGCTCTGGCTTGCCTGCTTGCCAATTAATTTCAGCTAGCCGTAATGTATAAATGGCAATCACATGGCGATCTGAGTCTGAGTCCATGTACTTAAGAGACTGAGTATAAACAGCGTCAGCTTGCTCATAATTTGCCAGCAGTTGGTGGGTACGCGCTAAATTACCTAAAGCGACAGAGATTTTGCGATTATGGTTGGTTTTTAAAATCCAATCAGCGGCGATTTGTCGGCTTGCAAGTGCGCCATCTACATCACCTAATGAATGAAAAACACTGGCTTTATTCGAAGCCAGTTCAAAGTGAAAAATGGGATCTTTGCTTTTTCCAAAGCGACGCTCTGCCCTATCAAGTATATGCAGTGCCGTTTCTTTGTTGCCAAACACGTATTGCAAATTAGCCAATTCAACCATGCGCATAGGGTTACCAAAAGAGTCAAAGATTGCTTGCAGTTTTTCAAATGCTTTAGTGGCATATTTACGACCTGTTTCAAAGTCGCCTAAATAATGCATTGATTTAGCGTAATAAAAGTAAACTTGCACTTGAAAGACAACAGGCAATTCTTCACTTGAAATGAAGGGCTCAGTGCTATCTTTCAAGGTCTGAAATTCCATTTTGTCGTAGAAATAATCAAACTGATAAGATTTAATCTCATACCAACGCGCAGAGCCCAACTCACTACTTGCAAGCTGCTGATTAATGTAATCTAAGCAACTAATTTGTGGTTGTTGCTCACAAAACATCTCATGATCACTAAAGTTTTCAGAGGCGCTGACATTAAGGCAAGATAATCCTAGTAATAACAAGGCTAACTTTTTTTTCATTCACTATTTTCTCAGTGATAACTCACTCAGAAAACTAACAAAATTTAATGCTTTGTAACAGTATTTTTTAATTAAATTGATAAGTGTAACCCAGTACTAAGTTTTGATCTGAGCCATAATCACTGTCTTCTGTTGCAGCAAAAAGCTTGAAACTTTGTTGTTTATCAAATTGATAACTTGCACCAATGGCTGCGAAATAACCTGAATAATCGTTAGAACCTACCGAATACGCTGCTGCAGTCATTAATGTCCATTTTTCGGATAATGGCTTTAAAGCAAACGCCCCCAAATAACCACCATCACTACTGTTTGGAATAAGCACCCAACCTTCAGGGCCAGGTATTTCTGTTGTTAAACACGCCCCTTGCCCTGCTAAACACGCAATTTCACCATCAACATGGCTATAACCACCCATAGCGAAAATTTGCCAACCATAGGGCGCAATATCAAAGTAACTCAGTGGCATAAAAGTGCCAACACTATAGGTTGTGCGCTCAGCTCCTTGATCATAACTTTGCTTACCAAAGTTAAAATTAACAATGCCAATATCAAATAGCCACGAGCCACCAACACGCCATTCATCACCATTGGCACTCACACTGGCATTAAGCTTTTTTACTGCTCCCAAACTTAGCGAACCGGTGATCCTTAATTCATCTGAATAACTTGCACCAAACTGAGTAACGACCTTGGTGGGATCTTCACTCAGTTTAGTTTGTTCACCCGAAGCGGTTTGTGCTGCTGATGCGCTAAACACTGAAATTACCGATAAAGCAGCCAGTGCTGCTTTTTTACCTAATACCATATTAACGTCCTTTTAGTTTGACTGAGTCACAATTCATAATAACTGTGTATTAGGTAAATAAAAGTGTTTATTTTATGTTCGCTTACAATTTTAGCTACAACGCAGCAATACACTCCACTTCAACCTTTGCGCCAAGTGCCAAGCCGCTAGCTGCAAAAGCACTTCTGGCGGGTAACTTAGTAAAAAATGGCGTGTAAGCTTTATTGGCTAAAGACCAGTCTTTTATATCTGCCAACATAAGGATGCATTTAACAACATCGTTAAAATCTAAATTGTGATCTTGCAAAACAAAGCCAATGTTTTTCATTGCCTGCGTCATTTGGGTGCTGATGTCATTGCCTGCCAACGCCATGGTGGTTGGCAAGTTGCCTAATTGCCCCGATAAAAATAACAACCCAGCCGCTTCACGCGCCATCACGAACGGTAATTTTTCATTATCACCTAAGTGGATAAATTGGCCATTTTTAATTACATGAACAATATTTTGGCTATTGGTGATTTCAATACTTGGATCACTGTTAAGTACCACAAGATTCGCCGTTTTTCCTGCCCTTATTGAGCCTGTTTGCTTTTCAATGCCAATCACTTTTGCACCATTAATGGTTGCAGCCTGTAGAGCCTCTAAAGGTGTTAAACCTGCCCGTTCAACTAATAACTGCATTTCATGGTGCACCATAGGCGTTACAGTATTAAATCTATCACTGGTCACATCGGTACCTGCTGCAATAGTTACACCGGCTTGATGAGCCAATTGCGTAAACAACCCGCCCCACTCATTGAGCAATAACCCTTTTTCACCACGTGAGGCTTTGGTTTTATCAAAGACCGTTAAGGTTGAGTCTAGAATTGTGCCCTTATTTTTCATCTGTTTTATGAGTGTTTGATAAGCTTCTAGTTGCTTTGCATCGCTTTTTTGCTGCTCTGTTAAGGCGACATTTTTACGGCGCATATCATAGAAGTTTTCAATTACTTGCGCGGCAAAATCGGCAGCATGTGAAATTGTTTCAACCCCACCATTAACCGCTTCAAGCGGTGTTGCTGGGCCAATAAAAGCATGCGACCACACCTTGAGGTCATGATTTTTAGCAGCTTGAGATAACTTTGCTACCATTGCTCCTGGCACATTTGCATAAATTTTGATGCCGGTTGCCCCCAACCCTTTACTACGCAGCATAATGGCATCAAAGTCACTGTGTTCATCAACGGCACGCATCCAGTCCACAGCACCGGGGATTTCACCTTTTGCAGAGGCGACTGTGCGAGGGTCAGAAAAGAACGCTTTACCACCAATAATCACAGAATAATAAATATCCGGTGATTGAATAATATCGTTATCGGCTCGTCTTTTAAGTGAGCTCAAAGCACGGGTATCGCCGCCCATATCGCGCACACTTGTTACACCCCCCTGTAAAAGCTGACGCAAGCGAGTGCGTGTGATTTCATCGTTATCTGAATCGTCAGGCGAAGTAGCATGGTGCACATGAGTATCGATTAAACCGGGTATGACATACTTTCCTGCTAAATCGATTTTAATGACATCATCGGCAAAGCGACGAGAGTTTGCAGGAACAATTTGTTTGATTTTGTCATCTTCTATGATGATGGTTTGTGCTTTATTAACCGACAAGGCTTCGACGTCGATTAGGTTCACATTTTGTAATGCAATGGTTTGTGCCATCACCGGCGACGATAATGCCAATGCAATGCTGGCAAGTAATCTGTTGATGCCCGATTTCATAATCACCTCTTATTCTTGTTTTAACCCCCAACTTACACCTGAATTGCTTGGTTTTACATCTCACAAAAGTTTATAGTGTATGAACTTATAGTTTAAAAATAATAACAATGAACAAACTAGAAGCCGTCAGGGCAATATGCTTAGTTGCTGAATATCAAAGCTTTACTCAGGCATCTAAGCAGATGCAGCTGTCTACCACCATGGTTAGCCGCTACGTTAAACAGTTAGAGCAAAACTTAGGCTGCTTGCTGTTAAAACGAAACACCCGCAAAGTTTGCTTAACCGATGCAGGCCAAAACTATGTTCTGCAAATGAAGCCATTGCTGAATAAATTTAATGAAGTTGATGCTGAGCTTAGCGGGCTTAGTCAAACGCCTAGTGGTAAGCTAGCTATTTCAGCCAGTATTGAATTTGGTTGCCAATATTTAGCACCTTTGGTTAGTCAATATCAGCATGATTTCCCTGATGTGAAATTAGATATTGTATTGTCTAATACGCCTGTTGATTTATTTGATAGCCAAATTGATCTGGCATTTAGAGTTGCTCCTTCATTACCTGATGCCAGCCACATAGCGCAGACGGTTTGCCATTCATCATTATCTTTATGGGCCAGTCCTGCTTACTTAAAAAAACATGGTACGCCAACAGATATTGCGGCTTTATCTGAACATAGATTACTGTTTTTCAGTCATCATATTCGTCATGACCAATGGATATTTTTGCTAGATGGTCAGCATGTTTGCCGCAAATTTAACTGGGCAATGACCTCTAATAATGGCCGATTTTTAAATGAAGCAGCGGCAGCGGGTGGTGGGATAATTCAAGCGCCTCGTTATTCAGTCGCCCCGTTTATTAAGTCAGGCGAATTAGTCGAGGTGTTAGCAGAGCACACCCTAAAACCATTAACGATTGCTGCGGTTTATCCGCATAGGTATGCGCTGTCAAATCGGGTGAAATCATTTGTTGAGCTGGCTAAACACTACTTTAGCCAGAATCCGATCCCTTAAAGAAGGAGTAAACTACCTAAACCTAGGAAGGTAACAAAACCGACGATGTCGGTGACTGTGGTCAGGATCACAGACCCTGAAAGGGCTGGATCGATTTTAAGCTTATCTAAAATCGATGGGATCACCACCCCAGATAATGAAGCAGCCACTAAGTTAAGTAAGATAGCGATAGTGATGGTTAAACTTAACATGCCATCGTTGAACCAAAAATAAGTAAGCACACCAATCACAAAGGCCCAAACACAGCCGTTTAACGCCCCTACTCTAAGCTCTTTTTTCAGCAGCGCTTTGCGGTTAGAGTCGGTAACCTGACCGAGTGCCAAACCGCGTACAATAACCGTTAACGTCTGACTACCTGCAATACCGCCCATAGAAGCGACAACCGGCATTAATACCGCCAGCGCAACCACTTGCTCGATAGTTGCACCAAACAAACCGATAAACCAAGAGGCCAAAAACGCCGTTGCTAGATTAATACCAAGCCAAATACCGCGGTTTTTTGCCGATTTAGTGACGCTTGAGAACAGATCCTCGTCTTCACGTAGACCACCGGCTTTTGCAGCGGCTTCGTCGGTCACTTCTTGACGCAATTCATAAGCTGATGACACTGACAATCGGCCTAATAGTTTGTTGTCGGCATTCACAACAGGCATCGCCATTTGCTCACTGTGAATAACCACTTCAGCGGCTTCGTATAGGTCGTCATCAGCATGTAAAGCCGATACATCAAGGTTCGCGTAATCCAGCAGGCTGTCGTTATCATTGGCTTTAAATAAAGCATTGATAGCCACTTCACCAATGAGAGTGCCCTTACGGCTGACTAGATAAATCACCTCGGTATATTGCGGTAAGCCTTTTTGAAAAATTTTACGCGCGCCTGCCACTGTGAGTTTTTCTGACACTTTTAGCGCATCAAAATCGAGCCAGTGACCTAACTGCTCTGGATTATATTGCTGTGCAAGGTCGTACTGTTTTGTTTGAACTTCATCGAGTTGTCTGCGTGCATAATCAACAAAGCGCTCAGGAATAATTTCTTCAAGTTCAAGTAACTCTTCTACGCTCACTTCGTCAAGTAACTTAAAGCCTTCGGTTTCATCTAGACTTTGCAATAACCAACGACAGCTATCGCCACCTAGGTTAATGAAGATTTCATGTTGTGTATCTTCATCAAGTAATTGCCATATTTCTAAACGCTGCTCTTTAGGTAACGCTTCGAACAATAACGATAAATGTTCAGTAGAAAGCTTTTCTTTAGCATCAGCAAGTAACTTATTTTTGCGTGTTGTGGTGTCACACTGAAGCAAGTCATCAATTAACTGGGGAAGTTGGTCAACTGGATACTCAATCATTTGAGACCTCGGTTAATTACATCAATAACAATAGTCTAACGCAGCTGGCAAAAAATAACTGCTCTGAAAAGGTATATTTTTTGAAACTAAGCAATTACTCCCCAGCTGTAAAACATCGTTTTTAAATCACGGTTCAAGTTAGAGAACCACAATTGCACAAAAAAGCACAACCAAACGCAATTAAGATCTATTATCATTCGCATTATAATGATAACATCTCAACCCTTCATAATTTTTAAATAATAAATACGGGTATCAGCATGAAAAACAGAATAAAGTATTTACCATTTGTAATTGCATTTGCTCTCACTGGATGCGGTGGTTCAGATAGTAATAATGCACCTGAGTTCACAAGTAACTTAATGTTCACACTAGATGAAGATACATCTATTACGGGCCAAGTTGTGGCAGCAGATGATGATGCTGTTAGCTATACCCTCGGCTCTGCAGCAAGTAACGGAGTATTTGCTTTAAATGCTGATGGTACATTTACCTATACCCCAAAAGAAAATTTTGCAGGCCAAGACACAGTAACCGTTACCGCCACTGACGGCAGCTTAAGTACTGATGCAGTACTTACTTTTACGGTTAACAACGTTAACGATGCACCAACGCTTACGAGCCAGTCAATCACTGTAACCACCTCAACAACAACTGAAGGTTCATTAACTTTTAATGATGCCGACGGTGACACTGTAACTGTCTCTTTAGTAACGCCTCCTACCAACGGTACCCTTACTCTAGATGAACAAACAGGGGCATTTACATTTACCGCAGAAACGCTGTCAGAAATTAACGATAGTTTTGTTATTGAATTTACCGATGGCAATATTAGCTCGCCTATCACCGCAACCATTGAATTAAAACCTTCGTATGTTACGAACGAAGATAAGCTCAATTACTACTACAGCTCAGATAAGTCTCATTTAAAACAAGCACAAGCGATTAGTGAAAATATCAATGATGATATTTACATGGACGAAGTAAACACACAATTAGCTATTGGTTACCTTATTGCAGGCTTTGCTGAGAAAGCTGACGAACACTTCAACAAAATTACAGCAATAGACACAAAAGCAAATGCCTATTTAGATGCAGCTAAATCTCTTGATTTGATAAATTTAAGTGAAAAAGCTTTAACGTTTAGACAAGATGCTGCAACTCTTTACAATCAATACCTTGCTGAAAAAGGACTGGAAAATATCAGCAGCTCAGATCCGGGCTTTTATCTGACTCTAACGAATCAATACAACGCAGCTGGCCAAACTGAGGCCGCTCAAGCTATGTTAGACACACTAAAACTTTATGCAAGTGAGGTTTATACAGAAGAATATAATGCGACTTATATTAGGTTCATATCTGCAATCAAAAAAACCGTTGAGTCTTCTAAAGAGCAATATGCTGCAACCCACACAGAAACAGTAAGAAATGAAGGAGTAAAAGTCACTCAAGCCATGGCCGAATTAAGTGAAAAAATCGGTTACTTTATACAAAAGTCAGGTGACTACAAAGGCCAACCAACTGAGCGTATGCGGGCACTTTACATTGCATGGTCTGCTCAATCTTTTATTCAGCTAAATGAAGTTGATTTGGCAAAATATTATACGAACTTAGCGCTTTCATATTATGGTGTTGTTGGTTTTGATAATACATATAGCTTTACTGCAAGCCCATATGCAGAAGCAACTTTAGCTTCATATACCTATCCATTAGAAGTTTTAACAGCAAATATTAAAGCTTTATATGATGTAGAGCTTTCAAATAATCCCGCTTTTGCTTTACTCACAGATCAAGATGACAAAGATGATGCTGTTGAATTTTCTTTTGCTTATGAAGTAGCTAACAAGCTACAAGCGGGTATCACCATAGATGATGCAGTACAAAACGCGAAAGAATACTTTATGAGTGGCGAATCACCTAATGCAATTAGCTTCTATCAGACACTTATAACCTCATCAGGCCAACCTGGTGCAGCTGATATTCTTCGAGTTCGAGGTGAAAATGAACTTGGCCTAATTCTGGCTAATTACGCCGCAGATATACTATTTTCTGAAGAGTATATTTTAAGTCAAACTTCACCTACTTACATTACTGACCGGTATGGTTGTGCTGGACTAGTCAATCTTGCAATAGCATTAGGTAATGAGCAACAAGCTAAAAATTACGCACAGCGTTGTTCAGATATTATAGATACTTACTTTATTGAAAATAATACTAACTTCACTACCGACTCAGCTGCTTATGCATTGAATCACCAGCTAGCTACTTTCGGGCTCGTATCTCAACCTGAATCGATAGCTAACACCGCAGAAAAACTTAACACTCTAATTAATTTGTTTGAAAAAAAGCAAACACAAATAGAATGGCGATTAAGTTCACTCGGATACCTTGTACAAGCAGGGCTAATTGATATGGCGTTAAATTGGTTAGATATCAGCTTGACCACACTGCAATCAGAACAATCAAACCTTGATATTAATGACTATAAATCTCTACTTACTAAAGCACTTTACGCGACACTTAGCACTGGCAAAACAAGTGGTGGACTATTCGAAAGCTACTCTCTCACCTCATCATTAGCTAGATTCCAAGTAAATAACGAGCAATATGCCTCAGCTTATGCTGAAACAATTGAAATGTTAAAGCCATTTGTAGCCAATGCAAATACGTTTGTACTCTTACAAGACGATAAAGTTATACAAAGTAACCTTGAAACATTGATTACTTTTCAGACCCTACTTGGCAATGATGCCGCGGTAAAAGAATTAATTGCTCACTCAGTCAATGCAGAAGCAGATAAGCTATCACTTACAGCCCTTTATGCTAACTTAGTCGCTCAAAGAGATGATTTCCCTACATCTTCGATAGCAAGTATCGATACAGACCACGATGGCAAACCTAACTTCTTCTTATCAGGCGCATCAGAACAAGCAATTGCTGAATCCGGCTTAATTGCAGATAACGATGCTGACAATGATGGGATTGAAGACAGTATCGATGTGACTCCTTTAGGAGAATAGCCCATTATAATACGGCGAGGCAGCTCTGCCTCGCCCGCCATGTTAAAACCCCAACAAATTCAACAAATACTCAACAAAAGGAATTTAATATTCCTTGGAAAATAAAAAACCCCGCAATACAATTGAGATCTATTTCTATTCTCATTTTTAATTGATACAATCACCCACTCTTATCTTTATGCAAAATACGCAACAAATAAAGCAATTAATTTAATAAAGGTAATTAACTATTGCCAGCTCTTATGCGGCCTTCTCTTTAATCTAATTGGTACTATTTCAGGAGTTTTACCATGCAAATGCGCTACTTATCAGCGTGTTTGATGCTTTTACTTAATGCCCCTTTACACGCTAATGAAGTAAAGCAACAAACAACAGATCCTCAATGTAACGATAAGAACAATAAGCAATGCAAAGAGATAGAGCGCATTACTGTTAAAGGGCAATACATCGGGATTGAAGTACCTGAGGTGATAGGTCGTGCCTATTTAGATAGAAACTTTATCGAAGCAACCCCCAAAGGTAATGGTGATATTAATGAGTTAATTGCCTTACTGCCGGGCGTGCAATTAAGTGAAGACTACTACTCGATTGATAACCTTGCTGAAATTAGCGCCCCTGAAATTAGTATCTCGGGTGCAAAGCCTTGGCAAACAGGCTTTATGATTGATGGCATGAATTATAACAATCGTCTTGATCCTGCCAGCGCGAGCCGTATTGGGGCCTCTGAAAATGAGGTATCAGGCGGTGTGCAGAGCATGAACATTAACAGTCAAATTGTTGAGTCGATTACTGTTTACGATCATAACATTCCTGCAGACTTTGGTGACTTTTCTGGTGGCGTGGTCGATGCCGAAACGATTTCACCTTTTTCTACAGACACTCGTGTGAGCTTTGGTATTCGTGGTAACCGCAGTGATTGGGGGGAGTACCATATAATCGATAACGATGAGCCTGATGACACCGCAGAGGGCAAAGACGACCTTGAGCCGCCAATCTATGAAAAAACGAATATCGATTTTTCAATCCAAAAAAAGTTAAATGAACAGCATGCGTTACTAATGAGCGTTAGCTATTTAAAAAGTGATATTTCGGATATTTCGCTCTCGGCGCAAAAGGTCGAAAGTAGAGAAAACATCAACGCCTTACTGAAATACAGCTATCGCGATGGCTGGGTTGATTCACTCGATTTAAGCGTTATGTATGCCCCTTATACTTCAGACTCGTACTTGAAAGACGTGCTCAATAGTGACTATCAAGTTGAAGGGGGAAGTTTTGGCTTTACTGCGAATTTAGCTGAAGAAACACGCTTTGGTCACTTCAGCAGCAAATTTAATATGAGTCAAAGTGATAACAACCGTACAGGGCCTGCGCATTTTTATACTTGGCTTCAAGCTAAAGGCAAAGAATGGGGTCAATTAGCCGATCAAAGCGTCGACTCAATTCCTGTTTCAGAGTACGGCGGCTATGGCAACCTTGATAACACGCAAACCACCTTTAATTGGCGAAACACCCTAACACTTGAGCGTAAAAAGTGGGGCAATACCGAACATGCAATTCGCGTGGGTGCTGAACTCAACCATCAAAATTATGAGCGAACTCGCCAACAAAACTATTATAAGTATGACTCACCAATTCAATACTCATCAACCAACGCACAACTAAACTGTAGTGGCTATACCCTTGATTGTGTTGAGCAAAGTTTTTATGTTGATTTAGATACCCTTGCCGAACAATTAGGTGGCAGTATCGATTTTAATAACCCAGAGCACTTACTTGCCTACTCTAATAACGTAGCAACAACAGCCCAGTATTTTAACTCCCGTCTTGTCACGCCACGTGAAAATATCGATGTAAGCTTAAATAAAGCGGCACTGTATGCAACCGATGTGATCACTTGGAAGCAGTTTGATTTTCATTTAGGCGTTAGATACGACTACGATGAATTTTTCAAAAATCACAATATCGCGCCACGATTTTCAATGGGTTATGACGTATTTAACGATGGCAATACACTAATGACTGCGGGTTTAAACCGTTATTACGATGCAGGCCTACTTGGTTATAAAATTAAAGAGCAACAAAAGTTTGCTTACCGTGAGTACCGCCCTATTCAAAGTGGCTACTTACAAGCTTGGCTTCCTTCTTCTTACACAGGTAACTTTCGTTATATTTATGACGATGTGAAAAGCCCTTACGATGATGAAGTTGCATTAGGTCTTCGCCATGCTACCGAGAGTTTCGGTAACTTTGCAGTGAAATATGTACATCGTGACAAAAAAGACCAGCTATCCAGAAATGAAGAAACCAACCTAAAAAACGACGGTTATCAATATATTACTATTTATAATAATGGTACTGGCGAAAGCGAGCGATACTCGCTGTCTTGGGATGCAAAATTTGGCGACCATTCAATTTGGGCCAACGCATCTTATAGCCAAAATAGTGAAAGCAATAGCGACTACACCGCGACTCCTGACAACACCCCTATCGAGACACTGGTTTACTATGAAGGTGAGCTCATGAGCTTATCTGAATTAGATACCCTTAAAGCGAATTTTGGTCGCCCAGCAACTGCTAACTTTGGTTGGAATACCAACTGGACTGATACGTTTTCAACTGGTTTAACAGCAACCTACAGCGGCAGTTACACAACTGCAATTAAGTCTAGCAGCGATCAACAAATTGGTATTGGTAGTGAGTGTACTACGTGTGAAGCAGTTGAAATATTTGTACCAAAATACGAAGCACATACCTTTGATTCTCGCATTATGTTTGCCTTAAGTAGTCGTTGGAATTATCAAATAAGTCAATCTCAATCTGTTGAGTTCCGTCTTGATGTCAGCAACTTATTCAACGCCCGTAGCCATGCTATTACAGAAGGAAACTCAGGGATTGAACCTGGAAGAATGTTTTGGTTAGGGGTGTCTTATAACTATGAATAAGTGGTTACTTCTCTTAACGTGCAGCATTTTTACAACGAGCGCTTTTACTCAAGAGCAGTCATTACGCGAATTATACGCAAAGCCACAGCATGAGTGGCCAACGATTATTAGTAGTAAAGATGTGCCAGCTGCACCGCTTAAACCTTTAAAAGCCAAGCCGTTTAAGCAAAGTGATGAGATCATCGCATTAGGTGAAAAGCTATTTAACGATACCCGTTTGTCACGAGATAACACGGTAAGCTGCGCAAGCTGTCATGAGTCTCGTTTAGCGTTTACAGATAGGCGTAAACTAGCAGTTGGCATTGATGGTCAAGTCGGCACACGTAATACCCAAGCCATTATTGGTGTTGACCATTGGCAAACATTTTTTTGGGATGGCCGAGCAAAAACTGCAGCTCAGCAAGCATTAATGCCAATTGAAAACCCGATAGAAATGGGCAGTTCGGTTGAGCTTGTGCTTAACAAAGTAAACAGTGCTGAGGACTATAAAAGTCCAATATTTAATGCCTTTGGCAAAGAAGCGCTTAATAAAGAGCTATTGGCTCTTGCGCTTGTTGCCTTTGAACGCACGTTTGATATTCCTGAATCACTTTTCACGCGCTTTATCGATAAAGCACAAACGAACCCTAGTGAAGCGGTTGCACTTTTAGACGATCAACAACTTGAAGGGTTACATCTATTTAGAACCAAAGCGAGATGTATGACTTGCCATGAAGGTGCTTTACTCAGTGACAATGAATTTCATGTTACGGGGCTGCATTTTTATGGTCGAAAACTTCAAGATTTAGGGCGTTTTGAAGCCACCCAAGACCCCGCTGATATAGGCAAGTTTAGAACCCCTTCTCTTTTAGCATTACAACAAAGTACGCCTTGGATGCACCATGGTGGCTTTCAAAGTTTGCTGGGGATAGTCAACTTTTATAATGCAGGTGGAGCAAGGCCAAAACCGAGCAAAAAATTTAAAGATGATCCAAACTACCCACAAACAACTGAGTTACTGCATAAGTTAGCACTCAGTAAAGATGAAAAAAATGCGCTTATCGCATTTTTAGAAACCCTTTAATTGCACGCTCGCTCTTAGCAATAAGAGCGGGCTTTCTTACCCCTTTAATTGACTTGGCGTAAGCCCTGTCCAGCGTTTAAATGCTCGTCTGAAATTAGCAATATCATAAAATGATAAGCGCATGGCGACTTGCTCATTGCATTGCTCGCGCATGGCAAGTAGGTAAATCGCTTTGCGCTTACTTTGCTCATCATACAAGGTAGAAAAACGTACGCCATGAGCTTTTAGTTTGCGCTTGAAGGTTGCAGGGCTCATGGCAAATTGGCTGGCGACTTGGTCTAAATTTAACGCTGGATTTTGATAAATTAATCGGCTTACGACTTCCACAAAAGTGCTATTTGCAGAATCTAATGCCGCTAGCTGCGAGTTAATTTGTGAGAACCTAAAACTACTAAACGCGGGGTTAGTAAGCCTAAGCGCGTGTTTATTCAATACCCAACGGGTTATGGGCTTTTCAAAAGCGACTTTAAGGCCCAAATGCTGCTCGTATTCTTGGCTATGTCTGGCGCGTTTACAGGCAAACTCAAATTGACAAGGGACTCGCTCACCCGCCACTTTTTTAAGAACTTGGTAAAACGCGGCGCTGTAAATTTCCATAACATATTGGCTTATTTCATCATCCAAGCCCACTGCATTTTGCAGCACAATGTAATACTGCTCGTTATGTACATAACTATAACTAAATAACAAAGGAGCTAGTTGCATGCGCAAATTGTGTAACTGCTTTAAAGCTTGGCCGATGTGCGCTGCATGTAGCACGCCTTGAGCAGCAACAGAGGTATCGTTCGCCAGCTGACTGCCTAATAAAAAGCCGCTGTCGGCAGATTTCATCAACTGCTTAAACTGCGTCAATAAGCGTACTTGCTGCGAAATACTAAACTGATGCTGCACACTCATTAAGTCTTGCTCAAACACCCCAGTGCCTCTGAGTAACTTATGCAGTGCAATGCCGCGGCTTAAAGCCAGCTCCACCAGCGTGGTGATCAGCCCCTGTGCGGTGAGGTATTTGTCATCTTGATTAAGATACGGCTTCACAATGGCTGACTCTTTGTTGTTTTTGTTGTTGTAACTTAGCGTGTAAACGCGAGCTTAAACTGTGTGGTGTATCGCCTTGCATACTGCCCACTAAGGCCGCTGTTACATCTTGGAACTTAGCGTGTTTTTCGCCTTCAACCTTAAATGCACAATGGCTCAGCGCCGAGGTAATTTGCGCCACCAGCTCTTTCGCTTGTACTGCGCTGGTGTTTGGCATTAGCACCATAAAGCAGTCTCCTGCATAGCGGCACACCACATCGCTAAGGCGGCAATTCATCAATAAAAGCTCGCTCACTTCACGGAGTAAGCGGTCGCCTTCGATAAAACCAAATTCAGCGTTAAAATCAGCAAAACCGCGAATATCAATGGCGGCCAGTTGCAACGGCTGTGGCTCACTTAACTGCTCTTTTAGCACTGCTTGTAAGTAATCAGCCTTGTAAAGCCCTGTTATTGAACACACTAATTCATGCTCACGATGCTGGGCTTCACGACGTTTTAGTTGCCTATTCAGTACGTATTGCTCTTGATGCCATTGATACAGCCCAAGGCTTGTGAAAATCATGCCTATCGGCGCAGGCAATGATTCAATCCAAGTAAGCCATGTGTTAGTTGGTTGATGTAACCACTCATCAAATAAATCAAGGGAAGCTGAGAACATAAAAAGCCCTAGCCCAAGCACTAAAAAGCTGGTGACTTTGCCGGGCGGCCTCGAAATAAGCAGCGCAGCTATCCAAGTCAGGGTCATTAGCACAATGCCACCCTCACCTAAAATATCTAACCAAGCAATATCGGCAAGAGGCTTTAATTCTCCTGCTTGCGCACTTAGCAAAAACGCAATTACAAACAGAGCAATAACTGCATTGGTTAAAAATCGATGATGAGTAAAAGGGTTATATCGCATTCTCAGTACCTAACAATAATTCACGCTGCCATGCTAACTCGTTAGCGTTTAAAGCAGCAGGGTCATATTAGCTCAATGATGTGACAGCAAAACGACAGTCATACCTTGTTAAACCTCCTAAGCACTGTATTTACCTTAAAAAGATGGGGTTATTGCAGCTCAAAAGCACTTTTAAAACCCGCTAATCACTTGTTTTTACTGGCTGTTAGCGATTTTCTGTCACATTTGCGTCATTTAAGCTGCGTACTTTGCTCGTCAAACCAAGGACAACCAGGAGCAACCCCATGAAACAATTTAAAACGAAGGCGTTAGTAAGCGCCCTCGCCTTATGCCAATTTGCCGCTTACGCACAAGACGAACAAAACAGCGATGAGAAAAAAGTAAAAGTCTCTGAAGAGCTTGTCGTCTATGGCGAGATTGGTTATCGCAACCGCTCACAAGAGCTGGCACCGACGCTTGAATACTCACAAGAGTACTTTCAACGTTTTGAACCACTTACTGCTGGTGATGCATTAAAACGCGTACCGAGTGTGACGTTTTTATCGGATGTTTTAGAGTCTGATGGCGCGCGTATGCGTGGCTTAAGCCCGGCTTACACAAAGGTTCTTATTAACGGTGAAGAAGTACCTGGTGCAGGCGCAGACCGTTCATTCTTTGTTGACCGTATTCCTGCTGAGCTAATTGAGCGTGTAGAAATTATTCGTGCTTCAAGTGCAAACCGCTCTGCCGATGCCATTGCCGGTACGCTAAACATTGTATTGCGTGACGGTTACAGCCTAGATGGTGGTTACCTTCGTGCGGGTGGCCTGCGTTATGATGATGGCGAATTAAAAGAAAGCTTTTCCGGTGTTTACGGCACTGAGTTTGCTGGCGGCCGTTTATTACTTGGCGCTAACTTACAAGGCCGTTATAACCCAAAACAAAAATCAAGCCTACGCTATGGCGACAGCCCAGAGAATAACGCCAATTACAAAAGCGAAGAATTCGATAACCGTGAAGACCAAACAGACACCCGCGATGGTGACGACACCTCACTAAATGCCAGCTACGAAATTGCTTTTGATAATGGCAGCAAGTTTGATATCAGCGCAATTTGGGTTGATACCGACCGTACTGAAGATGAGCGTTCATTCGAATATGACGACCCAACAGCAATCAATAATTCAATTGTTGAAGGCGGTAATCTTGAAACCGACAACGCCAATGTGTCTTACATTGATCAAACCAACTACAACATCAACTCGGGTTATGAGTTACCCCTTTTTGGTGGTACCAGTAAATTCAAGCTTGGTTTTGCAAGTTTTGAAGAGTCTGTTTACGAGCAAGAAGTAGAAATTGATACCTCTGAGCTACCTATGGTGTTTGAGGAAGAAGAAGAAACTGTAGACCTTGATGACAAAGAATGGTCATTACAATGGCAACATAGCTTATTTGCAGGCGAGAACAAAACGATTCAATTCGGTGCCTTTGTACAAGGCAAAGAGCGCGATACTGCAGTTTATCAAGCCGAAGGTGAAAGCGAACAAAGCTTTACAAGCTGGGATCAGTTTAACCAAACACCAATGTCACTAGCAGGCTTTAACAACGAGTTTGAAGCAGCCGCTGGTGGCGTAAATAAACTCGAAGAAGACCGCCTAGATGTATTTGCACTAGTGAAGCACGAAGAGCAAGACTTCTCGTGGGAGTTAGGTGTGCGCTACGAAACAACCGACTCAACCATTACTGACAAAGTAGAAGGTGTAAGCGCTAAAAACGATTATGACTTCTTCTTACCATCGGCACATTTACGCTACAACGTCTCTGAAAACGGCCGTGTTAGTGCATCGGTTGCACGTAGCTTACGTCGCCCTGACTTTGACTACATCACCCCTGCTCTACTTGAAAAAGAGCTAGGCGATAACGACTTTTTAGGTAACCCAGACCTACAACCAGAATCATCGTGGGGTATGGACTTAGGCTATGAATATCGCTTAGGTAAAAGCGGCGTCGTGGGTATTAATGTGTTTTATCGCGATGTCACAGACCTTATCGAAATAGCCAATACAGGCCAACAAGGCTCAGAAGGTGATGGTACTTACATTTTGCAACCGCGTAACACCGGTGATGGCAACGTAAAAGGTATCGAGCTTGATTTATCAACGCCGCTAAGCGCCATTAGCATGCCAAACACAGGGGTATTCTTTAACTACTCATGGCTTGATTCAGAAGTAGATGACACTTTCGGTAGCCGTAAATTCAACGACCAATCTGACTACGTGTTTAACGTTGGTTTTATTCAAGACCTACCTGATTTAGGCGCTTCGTTCGGTGCAACTTACCGTAAACAAGGTGATGCGTATGGCCGTATCGTGGGTGAAGAAGTGACCACACACTACGGCGCAGACCTTGAAGTATTCGTAGAAAAACGCTGGCAAGACGTCACGCTTCGTTTAGTGGGCTCAAACCTATTAGATGCAAGTAAAGACGAAACCTTTAACAAGTTCGACACGGTTGATGACCAAATCAACCGCGACTTTGACGAGTATGAATTAGAGTCTGAAGAAGCAGGCCCTGTTATTCAGTTAATGCTGCGCTACGCGTTTTAATACACAAAAGAGTTATTAAGGCAGCGAATTGCTGCCTTGTTGTATATTTGGGGATCCCATGAATTTTAAAAAACCACTTAATCTTGTTGCCAGTGCAGTGATACTAAGCACCCTAGCAGCGTGTAGCCAAACAACGGCAACCGAGGCACCAAGTAAAAACCAATTAACAGCCTTTGGCACAACTGAAAATATGCAAGGCTCACAAGCAGCAGCCCTTGCTGATGACGCTTGGCTCTTAAGCTCACAAAGCCAAGGTCTGCAACTTATTGATGCCACAGGTAAACAGCACGCATTACAAAAAGGTAACTTCGAAGCGTTATCTGTTAAGGCTATCAACAAAAACAGTTACCTTGTTGCTAGCATCGACAACGAAGCCGACCAAGCGGTGATTTTTAGCTTACAAAAAGCAGCTAAATGGCAGTTAACTGAAATTAGCCGTATTAGCCCACCAAAAGCAAAGCCTGAGGCAGTGTGCTTATTTGCCAACCCGACCACTCAGGCTGTGTCGGTATTTGTGGCAGACGCTCGTGGTCTTATTCGCGAAACACTGGTGTTTGATATGGCAAACAAGCGCGCGTTAAACCTTGAATTACGCGAGTTTGCTGGCGTAAGTGAAACATCGGGCTGTGCGGTTGATGATAACAGTAAAACCCTTTACCTAAGCGAAGGCGAAGTGGGCATTTGGCAAATTAACGCCGACGCTGAATCGCGCGCTGATAAAAAGCCCCTTGCTATGATGTCGCCATTTGGCAGCTTAGCAGCTGAAGTTGGTGGCTTAAGCACAACAGAAGATGGCAGCTTATGGTTTACCACCTCTGAAGATAACCAATTACATCGCTACGAAAATAACACAAAGCGTTTTAGTAGCTGGCAATTTGCAGGAGAACTAGCAATTGAATCTGGCGCAGTGCGCTTTAACAATAATCAAGCTGATATTGTGCTATACGATGATGAATCAGGTCATTACCTAAAAGGTCAAATCGAGGGGCAAGTTAAAGCACAAGCCAAGCAGCAAAATAGCGCTAAAACAGCGGCTGTTACTTATATCAATGCACAAGCGCAAACCGATGCGGTACGTGCTTTTGGTGATGCTGCCGATGACCCTGCTATTTGGGTAAACCCTCACAAAGCAGCAAAAAGCCTTATCTTAGGTACCGATAAACGCCGCGGTTTAATGGTGTATGACCTTGCAGGCAAAGAACTACAAGCGCTAGAAACAGGCCGTTTAAATAATGTTGATGTGCGCCAACATGCAAGTATCAACAACGCAAGCAATACCTGGATCACCGCTAGTAATCGTACTCATAACAGCATCAGTGTTTACAGCGTCGATACTCACAATCAAGTGCAACATCTTGCTGAGTTACCAACGACTTTAAACGAAATTTACGGTATGTGTATGTACTCATCAAACACAGGCAATTATGTGTTTATGAATGATAAATCAGGGCTGTTTCAGCAATACAAACTAACTGGTGATAATGAGAGCGTATCAGCACAACTAGTGCGCGAATTTAGTGTTCCGAGCCAACCTGAGGGTTGCAGTGCCGATGATAAAACCGCACAGCTATTTTTAGGTGAAGAAGACGAAGGTATTTGGTTTATTGGCGCTGAGCCAACAGCAGGAAATAAACCTTTAATGCTAAAAACCGTGAACGATATGCTCGTTGATGATGTAGAAGGCATGGAAATCTACCACGCAAAAGATGCTCGATATTTAGTGGTTTCTAGCCAAGGTGATTACAGCTATGTGCTTTATAAAATTATTGATGGCAATACCCCTAGCCTTGAGTTTGCGGGTAAGTTTGCAATCAGTAATAACCTAGAGTTAGCAATTGATGGCGTATCAGAAACTGATGGCCTAACGGTAACGCCGGCTGCACTACCGGGCTACCCTGAAGGGGTGCTAATTGTGCAAGATGGTTACAACCGTATGCCACAAGCACCGCAAAACTTTAAGATTATTGACTGGCGCGAAGTAAAAAAAGCCATTCAATAAATTACTCCGTAAAGGTGCTCGGTTTACCTGGGCACCTTTTTTATCTGCACATATTTAATCAGTAAAATAGATAACTAAAACATCCTACAATTGCACCGTAAATCAGCATCGGCAAAAAGGTTTTCTTAAGCACGGGCCCTTCTTGATTATTCACTCCAACAATACTGGCTACAGCAATAATATTGCTAATGCAGATCATATTCCCCATCGCCGCCCCCGTTGATTGCAATGCAAGCACTAAGGTTTCTGACAAGCCCACTTGCTCAGCAATACCATATTGAATACCGCCAAAAGTAAGATTAGACACGGTTGCAGAACCTGAAAAGAAAGTCCCAAGAGCTCCCAAGTAGGAGGCAAATAACACCCAATGCTCACCGCTTAAATCAGCAAAGGTACTCGCCATATAAAATATGGGCGCATTATGGCCACCTTGCATTAAAACATTCACCATCACCAGCGCCCCGATCAAAGCAATACATGGCATAGCAATACGGCCTAAGGTGTCGGAGCACATTTGCTTTACTTGTGACTTGCTCATTTTAAGTAACGGCACGCAGATCAGCACCACTAATACAAACGGGATCAAGGCTGGTACAAACAAGGTTTTATACGACCACCCCACTGAGGTGCCAAATATCTCATGTAAAGATAAGATCAGCGCTTTGCTTAATTCAAATTGTGCAAAGCCCAAATGGAAACTCAGCCAGATCGTTTCGTCGTTAAGCAATGCTTTAATGCCCAATTGGTGAATACGGGTTATGACCAGCACAACAATCAAAAGTAATAACGGGAATAACGCTACAAACAGCGTTTTAGGTGTGAACTCAGCCTTGTTTTTCGAGCTTTGTGTATTTGCAGCTGATTTATCTAAACCCACTCCCCGGCTTGCCAAATAAATAGTGACTAATAGCCCCACTGCACCACCAATCAGTGATGGAAACTCATAGTTCCACTGAGCAAACAACCAATAAGGCAAGACACATGAAAACACGCTTAGATAAATGAATACGCTATTTTGACGCACCTTTTTTAGTGGCAGCACAAGACACAGCGCAATCATAGGAATAACCAAAGCAGCAATAACATGGCACAGTGCCGTCCATTTTGAGATAGCCAGCACTTGCTGGTCATCTAACTGTAGCGCCGAAAAACCAAACCATGTTGGTGTGCCAACAGCCCCAAAAGAAACGGGAATTGAGTTTAAAATAAGAGTGAAAACAATCACTTTAAAAGGCGAGAAACCAAGCCCGACTAAAATAGGCGCAGCAATAGCCGCTGGCGTGCCAAAGCCCGATGCGCCTTCGAGCATAAATGCAAATGCCCAACCTATGATCATCAATTGCGCAACCTGATTACTGCTAATAGATTCGAGCCAGTGTTTAATCGTGGTTTCGGCCCCTGATATTGCCAACATGCGGTTAAGTAAAATAGCCCCAGCAATAATCGAAATGGGGGTCATGACTGACAACACACCAGCAAACGAATTAGCAAGCAACAGCCTTAAATCAGCTTGAAAGTAAAACAGTTGCAATAAGGCTGCGAGTAGCGCTGTTATGGGTAAGGCAATATAAGAAGCGATGGGGCTGCGTTTTACCATCATCCAGATCAGCACCAAAATAGGTAGTGCAGCCACTAGGGTATTCATGGGTCATCCTGTTGTTTTTATTAAGCGCTTTCCTTAATTCAAAGTATAGACAGGATAACCATAATCAGTATTTTTTATTTGTTAAATGAGTGTATTAAATGAGTGTACTGAGCCACCAAAGAAGCAGTACTAACACAGAAATAGCCACTAAGGCTTTGGTTTTGTGCTTTTGAATAATTCGCTCAGCCTGATTACCCGCGTAATAAACAACGGCAGCAAGGGCAAAGTACCGAATTGAGCGAGCAATGACCGTAGCCAGCAAAAAGAGAAAAATTGAATACTTAGTTGCCCCAGCGGCCAGCATGGCAATTTGAAATGGAATGGGCACAATACCGAGCGTCAATACAAACCAAAAGCCTTGTGCTTGCATGTTTTGTTTAACTTGCTCGAATTGCTCAGGGTTCGAGAAGGTATTAATCACCCAGTCCCCCACTACATCAAACAGATAATAGCCGAGGGCATAGCCAAAAATAGCACCGATAATACAGCCAATGGTCGCCATTAATGCAATTAACCAGAGCTTTTCGCGGCGTGCTTGCATTAACGGTATAAGCACAGCTTCAAGGGGGATGGGCACGATGGTTGACTCTAAAAATGATGCCACCGTAATCGATTTAAGCATATGTTTAGAGTCGATAAACTGCCGTGTTTTTTGCTTTATCTTTTTAGCAATTGCCATTATTCATCCCTTGGATTTTTGTTGCGATATAGGTTACAACAAAAACCCTTAACCGTCCCTTACGGTTTATGAATATAACGGCTACGGCCTTGGTTTTTTGCCAAATAAAGCGCTTGGTCGGCACGTTTCATGGTGTTGCTAAATGTCTCTGTGGCGCGTTTTATCGCCGAACCAACACTCACGCTGAGCGTTTTACTCGGTGTCACCATCACATTATTGGCAAGGCTTAGCAGTTGCTCACAGGTAGCACGTAACTTATCAGCGTCGTCGGTGGCAACATACAGTGCAAACTCTTCACCACCAATTCGCGCAAATAGAATGCTTTCATCTAACGCTTGATGACATTGATATACAAAATCTATCAATACCTGATCGCCAACATCATGGCCATATTCATCATTAATCGCTTTAAAGTGATCAATATCTGCAATCACTATACTGTGCGGCTTATCTTGGTTTTGCTGCACATAATGATAAAAATAACGACGGTTGTACGCCTTTGTTAATACATCTGTTTTTAGCTCTTCTTCAAGCTGCTCGCGGGTTTTCGCTAAATCAGTCAGGGCAAGATAAAGACCAAACCCCGTTACTAGCATCCCTAAGGTGCGGGTAATATCTTCGATATAAATACCAACCCAAATTGGTTGAAATACCAGCTCGTCTAAAAAATCAAAAGTCAGCCCAACGCTCCAAAGGAAGATACCCACACTTAAAAATAAGTAACTGCGCTTAGCAACCACTGAGGTTTGCACAAAGGCAAAAATACAAATCAAAATAAGCAAATTGATGGCATCACTTAGCACACCATTTAAGTAGATATCATTTTCGAGTCGATTAAAGTAATACAGATAGGTGATCACTATCAGCAACAAAAAGACAATAAAAAAACTAATAAAGAACTGCTTTATTATGAGTGGCACTGAGTTTAACTCAGCCTTTATTTCTGGAGGAGAAGACTGTTTATTCATAACTAATCACGACAACATACTGCAATGACTTAAACATTAGCAAAGCAAATTTAAAAGTGCATGATAAAGCCGCTTTAAAGGGCAAAAACCAGCGTTTTTACTGGAGTAAAAAGTCTAAAAATAAGCCGTTTTAGTCAGTAAAAAAGTCTAAGTTCATGCTATTTGCCACTAACGGTCGCAATTCTGCTGTGTTTTTTTTATCATCGCTGACAATTTAAATGACACAGCAAGAATTAATGAGCGACGCACGATTTATTCCATTTCGAAAACACGACATCATCAACCTTTGCCAAGCCTATTTAGGTGAACCGCAATCAGGTTCGTTTTTGGAGTTTGCTACACTTTTGCAAAGCGTGACCCATTATCAATATCACGAGCTGCTGGAGTCATTAAAAAACAACTATGCGCCATTTGACCCAAATAGCGACACCCGCACTCTATCACCGATTACTAACGAGCAACGTGCCAGCTACCAGTCAGCCTTCGCAAAAGATTTTGCCACCGTACTCAATGCTGCCAATTTTGAAACCATTACCAATCAAGACTTACAAGATGCGCTCAATGAAGAGTCTTTATTTAAAGTGCGTTTAGCCGTTGAGTTTGATGACTTTGCAGAAGTGGTCTTTTACCGTCGCGGCGAATCGCAAAAAACAGAGACGCTTCGCAGCTTTTGGGGCCTCAAGAAAAAGCAGATTCAATTTACTAACTATGATCGTGTTGCCATATTCATCCGCTTTAAAGACGAGCAGTACTTTTTAGAAAAAGGCAAAATGCCAGTGGGCTTTGAGCCAAACTCAACCATCGTCAAATTATTCCAGAATGTGCCAAAAGCCGATTTAGAAATGCTGTTTCCGAATAGCGAAGTAAAAATGCGTCCAATAGATAAACTGATTATTGGTTCATCAGCACTGATTGGTGGTGCTGTGGTGTTGGTAACAAAATTAGGTGCGTCAATTTTACTCCTGATTGCCATGATTGCCTTTTGGGGTGGTTGGCGCAGTGAAGAAGTGCATATGAGTCAGCAGCACTTTATTACCTTTGCAATTGGCATGGGAGTGTTTGGCAGCTTTATTTTTAAAGAATGGAGCAAGTTTAAAAACCGTAAAATTCGTTTTATGAAAGCACTGGCCGACAACTTATATTTTAAAAACCTCGATAACAATGCGGGGGTTTTTCATACCCTAGTCGACGCAGCTGAAGAAGAAGATGTAAAAGAGGCGCTGCTCGCCTACACCTTTTTACTAAAAAGCGAGTCTGCGATGACTGCACAGCAATTAGATAGTCAAATTGAACAGTGGTTTAACGAGCAACATAATTGCCAGCTCGACTTTGAAATTGATGATGCTTTAGACAAACTCATCAAGCTTGAGCTAGTTAATCAGCAAAATGATCTTTATTCGGCGGTTGATTTAGCTAAGGCCAAACAGCGCTTAGATAGTCGTTGGGATGACTATTTTAAGTTTGCCTAAGCCTTTAAAATCAGGTACTAGCAAGCATAAATCGAGTTTGAGTCAATTTAACTCTCGTTACGGCATTTTGGTCTCAATGTGCTTGCGCAGTAAATGGTCTGCTTTTAGGATAAAATTTTACGGCTAAAAAAAGACCATTCCATGCAATTAAAAAAAACAATCCTTATTGGAGCTAGTTTGCTGTGCGCAGCAACGACTGCTCAGGTATATGCTAGCGACAAGTTTGTCTCTGAAGATATTTTTCAACTTGAATACGCAGGCGACCCACAAATAAGCCCAGACGGTAAAAAAATCGTTTATGTTCGCAGCGGCTACGACATCATGAAAGATGGCAACAAACGTAGCTTTTGGCTGTACGATTTAAAGTCTGGTCAACACACGCCACTGTTTTCTGATGAGCATAACTACAGTCAACCAACCTGGTCTCCAGATAGCCAAAAAATTGCCTTTACCAGCAACTCAAGCGGCTCAAATCAGCTTCACGTTTATTGGTTAGCGCAAGACAAACAAGCACTTTTAACGCAACTACCAAAATCAGTCGGCAACTTAACGTGGTCGAATGACTCAGAGCAAATTGCGTTTACGATGAGTATTCCTGAAGGTAAATCTGCGTTCGCAAAATCTGTAAAGCTGCCAAAAAAACCAAAAGGTGCTGAGTGGTCAAAACCTGTTAAGGTTATTGAGAAAGCGCGTTATCAAGCTGATGGTGCAGGTTTCTTAGAACCTTCATATCGTCACGTTTTCGTTATCCCCGTTTCGGGTGGCACGCCGCGTCAGCTAACCTCAGGTGATTTCCAGCACTATGGCCCACTGGCTTGGAACGCGAACAATAGCAAGCTTGCTTTCTCTGCTGATCGCAATACTGATTGGGAGTACCGTACAACAGAGTCTGATCTTTATGAAATCAATGTAAAATCAGGTGAGCTTACGCAACTAACTGATTTACCAGGTAGAGAAAGTAACCCGCATTACGCTAAAGACGGTGATGAACTTGCCTTCATTGCTCGTGATAACGCCCCTGTGCCTTATATCAACTCAACCTTGTTGTTACTTGATCTAGATAACAAATCAGTCAAGCATATTACTGAAAAGCTAGACCGCTCTGTGGCTGATTATAAATGGTCAGGCGATGGCGACTTTGTTATTCAATACGATGATTTTGGTAAGCGTAAGCTCGCTAAAGTAACAAGCCGCGGTAAGGTCACTGATTTAACTGATACCGTGTCGGGCACTTCTATTGGTCGCCCGTATGTCAGTGGTAGTTTTAGCATGGCCAATAATGGCGCGATTGCTTACACCACAGGCAGTGAATACCGCCCAGCTGATTTAGGCTACTTATACAAGGGTAAAAGTAAAACACTGACTTCATTAAACGAAGATGTGTTAGGCCATAAAAAGCTTGGTAAAGTGCACGAGCTGAATGTTAAGTCGCAGTTTGACGGCCAAGCCATTCAAGGTTGGTACATCACGCCGCCTGATTTTGATGAAAACAAGCAATACCCATTAATGGTTGAAATTCACGGTGGCCCACATCTTGCCTATGGCCCAAGCTTTACTGCTGAATTACAACGTTATGCAACCGAAGGTTATGTGGTTGTGTATGTGAATTACCGTGGTTCAACAAGTTACGGTAAAGACTTTGCATTACTGCTAGATGGTAAATACAGCTCTGAAGAAGACTTTGCTGATCATAACTCAGCGGTTGATGCGATGATTGCTAAAGGCTTTATCGATAAAGATAACTTGTTTATTGCTGGTGGTTCAGCAGGTGGTATTGCAACGGCTTATGCGGTTGGTTTAACAAACCGCTTCAACGCTGCAGCAATTACCAAGCCGGTGATCAACTGGTTAAGTAAAACACTAACTGCCGACAGCTACATTGGTCAAATTCGTAACCAGTTCCCTGGTATGCCATGGGATAATGTTGAGCACTACTGGAAACGTTCGCCGCTTTCATTAGTGGGTAACGTAACCACGCCATCATTGATCATGACAGGTGAAGAAGACCGCCGTACGCCGATTTCAGAATCAGAGCAGTTCTATCAAGCATTAAAACTGCAAAAGGTCGATACTGTGCTTATTCGCGTACCGGGCTCACCACATGGTATTGCGGGTCGTCCGTCACGTATGATTTCGAAAATTGAATACACGCTTGCGTGGTTCAAACAATATCAGAAGTAATGAATTAAGCAGGAGTGAGGCACTCACTCCTGCTTAAAAGTAATGATGACTAAGCGCAAGTTGAGCAGACCCTATCGACTGCGCTTTTTCCCCGCACACGCCTAAACTCACTTCACAGCTACGTAATCCACGACTATCTAAACGTGCAAATGCTGCAATTGATAACTGCTTGAGCTGTTCAAGCGCTTTACTCGGTAGTGGCGAATCAATAATAACCGCTTGCATATCTAATAAACTTAAACTGTTATGCATGGCAATACTGATAGCCTCAGCGGCTTTTTCAAGCCAAGGCTGAACGAGTCGTTTATGCTCTGTCAACTGACTGTCGGTAAGCTCGTACACAGAAATACCAAGTTGCTGCTTATCAAACTCGCTTTGCAGTGATAGTAATGAACATTGGCTAAGTAACTGCTCCCGATCAGCGTTTAGCATTGAGCCTATAGCACCGGCATTGCCACTTTTACCTTCGAGAAGCTGGTGGTTAATAACCACGGCTCCTCCTAAAAAAGCCCCCAAATAAACATATAAAAAATCGCTGTAATTATTAGGGTTACCAAGGCTTAGTTCTGCACAGCAGGCTGCGTTATTATCGTTACTAATATAAACAGGTAACTGGAACTGGCTTTCTAAGTAACCTTTTAAGTCGAAGTTTTGCCACTGGCTAAGAGTATTTGTTGCTGAGTCTGAAGCTGCTTGCCATTGCCAAATATCAAACGGCATAGCGACCCCAAGCCCACACACATATGAGCGCAGTTCAGGTTCTAATTGACTGATTAATTTTGGGATATATGTTTCTAAGAATGATTTAAGCTCATCAACCGATGCTTCATTCACCTCAACAGATACAGATGCTCTTTGCGTGCTTTGTAAGTCAACGAGTATCAGGTCGAAGCGTCGTCGCCCAATTTTCAAACCAAAACTAAATGCGCCATCAGGATTTAGCCTAAATGGCACACTAGGTTGCCCTACTCGTCCTTTTACGGGTGCATCACGAAGCAATAGCTTATCTTCTTCGAGCTTGTTGATATTCACTGTTGCCGCCTGAGCAGACAAGGCTAACGCTTTCGCTATTTGTGCTTTAGGCATGCTTTGCTGTTGCCTAATTAAACTTAAGATTGCGCGCTCGTTATTGCTTCTTGGTGCTCGCGATAAACTGCTCTTCATAACATCCTTCTTGATACAAGCTTGATTAGCGGCCTATTAGACCTTTTTGGCGTACTATCTACCAGTCAAAATAATAAATCAACTAGGTTGATTTATTATTTATAGTCGTGAATACTGTCGGCCACAACAATATGAACACATTAATCTGGTGAACTATGCAAACACAGTCCGCTATTGTATCGCGCCAAATGCTTTGGCCTTTTATTCTGCTTACAATTTGCTTTGCTGCTTGGGGTACTGCGGCGAATATGACAGACCCATTAGTGAAAGTTTTTAGCAAAACATTTTCGATGAGTGCGTTGCAATCAGCACTGGTGCAGTTTAGTTACTACGGCGCATATTTTTGCTTAGCTTTACCGGCAGCCATGATCAATAGACGGTTTAATTATAAAACGGGGCTGTTAGTGGGTTTAGCCATGGCCGCCTGTGGTGCGTTATTGTTTTACCCTGCTAGCCAAACCATGCTCTATAGCCACTTTTTATTGGCCTTGTTTATTCTTGCAGGTGGCTTGTCTATTTTAGAAACCTCTGCCAACCCCTATGTCATGCAGTTAGGATGCGAGCAAACAGCCACCCGTAGACTTAACCTAGCACAAGCTTTTAACCCTGTTGGTACTAATATTGGTGTGTTTTTAGCGGCGACGTTGATTTTACCGAACTTAAATCAAGCTGATAGCGCAAGCCGTGCCCTGATGAGTGAAGCGCAACTAAAAACCGTTGTGAGTGCAGAACTCGATGCTGTGATGGTGCCGTATGTGGGTATGGCCTGTTGCTTAATCTTACTATGGCTATGCATCTTTTTTAGTCGCTCTCCTGCCACAGCAACAAAAGCCGCCACGCAGCCGCGTAAACTTAAAAAGACCTTTCAACATTTGTATCAAAATAAGCACTACCGATTTGGCGTGCTGGCACAGTTTTTTAATGTTGGCGCGCAAACCTGTGTATGGACCTACACCATTGGCTACACCATGGAAGCACTTAACACCACAGAAGTTACCGGCGGCCAAGTCTTACAATATTCTATGCTGGTGTTTTTAGTATCTCGTTTCATTATGACTTGGCTAATGCGCTTTATTAGCGGCGCTAAATTACTGCGTTTTATGGCTTTAGTTGCAGCCGTGCTTTGTTTTATTGTTACCACCCAAGTTAATTTAGTGGGGGTAGTCGCACTTGTTGCTATTTCAAGCTGTCTATCTTTGATGTTTCCAACCATTTACGGCACAGCACTTGAAGGCCTCGGCGAAGATGCAAAAGTGGGTGCGGCAGGTTTAGTAATGGCAATTTTAGGGGGCGCATTTTTACCTCTGATCCAAGCTGCAACCATAGATGCCTTTAACACTGCGGTTTCGTTTGTTGTACCTCTGGTTTGCTTTTTAGTTGTTGCTTTATATGGCCACCATACCAAAGTAGCAGCAATACCCGCCAGCGCGCAGTTGCAGGACTAAACGCATCAATGAGATAATGCACCTCGTTTACCTACTTAAGCGAGGTGTATCGTCAATTAATGGCACATATTACGTTTTTCATGGTCAAGTTTTTGGCCTTTTCTGCTGGCTGTTTTGCCTGTTTTTTACTTCATGATCAAGCCCATGTTGCCCTTGTATTATCTGCCGCTGTTACCGGGTTAGTTGGCACATTTATTCCTTTTCCTGCTCGTTTTGGTAACCACCCTTATGCAGCCATTTACGCTGGCAGCTTTGCTGGTATGTGCTCATCAAGTTTAATCAACAGCTACTGGGAGCTGAGCTTTATCTCTTTAATTGGTGCCAGCCTTTACGTATTAACTATGAATCTATTTGCAGGTTTTGGTGGTCGTCTTGGTAGCGTTGCTTTTGCCAGTGTGGCGCTTTACATGCTTGCAAAAGGAGTCTTTTAATGGATTTGTTTATTGCTATTACCGCTTTACTAGGCGCCTACTCTACTTACTTTTTAGCGCATCATAATCGCTTTGATGGCATTCGCGCCTCAGCCGCCACCAGCATTATTGCATTTGCAATTTTAAGCCTATTCCCTGTTGATGTAGAATTTTACAGCGTGGCGTTTTTTGGGGGGACTTTCATTGGCATGAGTGCACCAAAACGCTTTGGCATTTTTACATTAGCCATTGCTTCAATCTTGTTTGCTTTGTTATTTGAATACCTTGTGCCGCGCTTGCATGGCTATGGCGGTGCATTGGGCTTGAGTGCTTTTCTATCTGTCTGTGTTTGCCATATAGGTATCTTGCTAGGGGCACCCCGCAGTAAAAAAAGCAACTAAATCTGACTTGCCAATTAAAAACCTATACCTTTTCATTAAGATTCTTTAGTATGTTAATTACTTGTTTAAGGATAAAGGATCTTTATGCTGTTTCGCTCATTACTGATTGCTACCCTGCTTTGTTTCATCAGTTGTGCAACGGCTGCGAAAACACTGACCTTTATCGCTGAAGATCTACCTCCTTACCATTTTAAAAACCAACAAGGCGAAGCCGATGGTGCACTTGTTGAAGTAGTAAAAACCGCCTTAACACACGCAAACATCCCTAGCGAATTCGCAATTATGCCTATGGCGCGTGCTTTTCATGAGCTCGAAAACAATCCAAACATGTTAATGATTTCGCTACTAAAAAACTCAGCTCGCGAAAACCGCTTTCAGTGGTTAGCACAAACCTATTTTTCGGACGCTTACCTTGTTGACCTTACCAGCAAAAGCCACAATATAATTAGCTTGAAGCAAGCTCAGCAATACCGTGTCGCAACTATTCGAGGCTATTCAAGTGAACATTATTTGAAGCAAGCTGGATTTAATGAAGATAAAAACTTGGTGCTAGTCAGTCATTACCATCAACTTTGGCAATTGCTTGAAAAAGAGCGCATCGACTTTGTACTGACCAACACCCTAACCTTGCAAAACGAACTGGCATTATCTGGGGTTGATCCGAGTGACATTCATAAAAGCCTTCACTTAGATGACTTTCCTTCAGGTCTTTATTTAGCTGCAAATCTTAATTTAGATAAACAACTCGCTGTGCAATTAAGTAACGCGATTGAAGCGTTGAAGCAAAGTGGTCAATACCAAGCAATTTTACAAAAATGGCAGTTGCCTTTACCCAAATAAAAAATGAAAAATACTCCATTATTTTACAAAAGCTTAGCTTTAGCTTGTGCACTTAGCTGTTTCTCGCTCAGCGCCTTTGCAATAACCTCTGAACAAGCGTTAGAAAAGCTAAACGAAGCACAATCGTTACGTAACAGTAACCCAAACCAAGCCACTGAAATATTTGAGCAGTTAACTAACGACTCAACCCTTGTCAATGAGTCTAACATCATGCAAGAAGCGCTTGAATCGCTGGCATTTATGAATGTCAGCAGTGGTGATTATGACCAAGCACTGAACTATGCAGAGCAGCTGCTGGAATACGGACAAAAGCAAAGTAATCAGGCTATCACAGTACGAGCAATGCTTATTCAGGGCTACGCACAAGGTAGAAAAAGTAACTTTCTAACAGCAGAGCAGCACTACCGAGATGCATTATCTATTGCCAAACAGATAAAAGATTCAGTGCTGATTGCTCAGTCTTATGAGCGATTAGCAGCCATTTTGCGTTGGCAAGATAAATACATAGCCGCCCTAAATGAGGCACAAAAATCTGTTAATATCTTACATGAATTCGATGATGACAAATCGTATGCATCGGCATTACTAAATCTAGGAATAATCGAAGCCATTATTGGCGATCACAATGCGGCGCTCGCAAGTTTAACTCAATCATTTTCTTTGCATCAAAAGCTTGATGACAAAAAAGGCATTGCCGATTCGCTTTACGAAATTGGCGAAGTTTATCGCCGTATGGGCGACAGTGCCCAATCGTTAAAGCATTTTAAAATGTCTCACGTGTTAGATTTAGAAATTGGCTCTAAAGTCGACATCGGTAACAGTGCAATGAAAGTTGGCTATGCTGCGCTAAAACAAGGTGAACTTGCTACAGCCACAGACTACGCAGAAAAGTCGATTAGCTATTATCAGCAATCATCTTCAAACACTGGGCTATGTCGTTCATATAATTTAATGGCATTAATTGCTTTAAAGCAAGGCAACATCAGTGAAGCGCAAGCCTATATCAACCGCGCTTTGGCAATCGCTACTGACTATAACTTTCGCTCCCATTTAGTCTCTTTAGGGATCACTCAAACACGTATCAATCAAGCCCTTGATGATCACGCTGAAGCAATTAAGACCGCGGAGCAGGCTTTAAAACAGGCTGACGAACTGCAAGATGTTGAAGATCAAATTACCTTAAACAAGCTACTCACTGACTCATACCTTGCATTACAACTGTATAAACAAGCATTTGAGTCGCAAAGCCGCTATCAAACCCTTGAAGATCGTACCGGTAAAAATCAGCACGACTTAACTGTAGCCGCAATGCAGAGCCAAGTGGCTTTTATGCGAAATCAGCAAGAAATCAATCAATTGAGTGCTGATAAGCAAATTCAAGCGGCCCAACTAAGCGAAAGTGAATGGCAATTTAAAGCGTCGTTATTGGGCCTAAGCTGCGTGATTTTATTGATATCTGGCTTTGGTTACCGCTCATTTAAAAAGCGTAAACTTGCCAGCGAGCGAGCCCAGCTACTCCAAGAAGTCGTTGATAAAAAAAACCGCTTACTAGCCGATGTATCTCATGAAATTCGCACGCCACTCACTGCACTGCAATTGCAAGTTGAAGCATTGCAATACAATATCGCCAAAGACATAGATGCCTCTTACGATGCCATTAATCGAAAACTTACCGATATCAATGTACTGATCCGTGATATCCATCAACTAGCACAAGCAGATTCAGATAGCCTATACCTGAACTTAAAACCCTATTTACTTGCTGATGTACTATCCCTTTGGCAGCAAGACTTTACTGCTTTTGTAGAAAACAAAGGCTTTGAATTTACCAGTAACATTCGCGTTGCTGCTGATATCAAGGTGACATGGGATATCGATAAAATTAAGCAAGTACTGACGAACCTTTTATCAAACAGTACTTTTTATACTGACAAACCCGGCAAAATTAAATTTATAGCGACAGCCTCAGAGCAGAGCATTACTTTTAGTATTGAAGATACCCCACCCGGCGTTACCGATAATCAATTAGTTGAAATATTCGAACGTTTATACCGCGTTGATAAGTCGCGCAGCCGCCAAACGGGTGGCTCAGGCCTTGGACTGGCGATTTGTAAAAGCCTGATAGAAACACACAAAGGCACTATAAAAGCTGAGCACAGTGAGCTAGGTGGCGTTAAGATCCTCATTTGCTTACCGCTTATTAGTGAACAACAGGTTTAATTAGCATCACGATTCCCTAAAATCGCCCCTAAACAGGGCGATTTCACGACATTTAGCTCAATTAATGCCGACCAAGGTCGCATATTATTTAATCAAAAACCGCCCTATATTTTTTAGTACGTTGTACAAATCTCTCACTAAAAAGTATAGGAGCCTCACAATGGCGGGCGAATATCAACAAAAATATCAACAGTTCCAGCGCGATCCGGGTCAGTTTTGGCTTGAGCAAAGTAAACGAATTCCTTGGTTTAAAGAGCCAAGTGCCCCTTATCAATATGACGATAATGATTTTTACCATTGGTTTGCCGATGGTCAGTTAAACACTTGTTACCTAGCCCTCGACCAACACGTCGAAGCTGGCTATGGCGACCAAACTGCACTGATTTACGACTCCCCTGTTACCAATACCAAACAACAATACACTTATGGCGAGTTACAAACTCAAGTTGCTAAATTTGCAGGGCTCATGCAATCCCTTGGCGTTAGCAAAGGTGACCGTGTAGTCATTTATATGCCAATGATCCCACAAGCGGTTATTGGTATGCTAGCGTGCGCGCGCCTTGGTGCCATTCACTCCGTTGTATTTGGTGGTTTTGCACCGCACGAACTCGCGGTGCGTATTGATGATGCAAAGCCTAAGCTTGTGCTTACTGCGTCTTGCGGGGTCGAAATTAATCATGTGATTGAATATAAACCACTGCTTGATGAAGCACTCGAAACTGCAAAGCATGCTGTTGAACACTGTATTGTATTTCAGCGTGAACAAGCCATTGCCGACATGCAAGATGGCCGAGACATCGATTGGCAATCAGCCTCTGATGCAGCAAGTGCAGTCGATGCAGTGCCTGTTGCAGGCGACGACCCGCTTTATATTCTTTACACATCAGGCACCACAGGCACACCTAAAGGGGTAGTTCGAGAAAACGGGGGTCACGCAGTTGCAATGCATTACAGCATGGAAACCGTGTATGGCATGAAGCCCGGCGAGGTATTTTGGGCTGCCTCTGATATTGGCTGGGTTGTTGGTCACTCATACATTGTATATGCACCGCTCATTTATCGCTGCGCCACCGTACTTTATGAAGGTAAACCCATTAGAACCCCAGATGCCAGTGCGTTTTGGCGTGTTGTAGAAGATTATAAAGTCACTGCTTTATTCAGTGCTCCTACTGCGTTTCGCGCAATTAAAAAAGAAGACCCCACCGCCGAGGGCTTTAAACAATACGATACCTCAAGTTTAAAACGCTTATTCTTGGCCGGTGAGCGCCTAGATCCACCCACTTATGAATGGCTAAAAGACAACACCGGCTTGCCTGTACTCGACCACTGGTGGCAAACAGAAACAGGTTGGGCAATTGCGTGTAATCCAATTGGTATTGAACAACTTGCTACTAAGCCGGGTAGTTCAACGGTGCCAACACCGGGATTTGATGTACAAATTCTTGATATGAATGGTGAGCAGTGCGCTGCAAACGAAAGTGGCGCTGTGGTTATTAAACTACCTTTACCTCCTGGCTGTTTACCAACAATTTGGCAAAACAATGAACGCTTTCAAGCGGGCTACTTAAGCGAGTACCCGGGTTATTACCTTTCTGGTGATGGCGGCTATATTGATGACGATGGTTATCTATTTATTATGGGTCGTACCGACGATGTAATTAACGTTGCGGGTCATCGCTTATCAACCGGTGAAATGGAAGAAATTGTAGCAGCCCACCCTGCTGTTGCTGAATGCGCAGTATTTGGTGTTAACGATGCACTCAAAGGGCAATTACCTATGGCGATGATAGTGCTCAAAGACGATTACCTTGGCGATAGCAAAGAAGTCGAGCAACAGTTGATCCTATCGGTAAGAAATCAAATTGGCGCCATTGCCTGCCTGAAAAACATTTTGCATGTTGAGCGCCTCCCAAAAACCCGCTCAGGGAAAATACTCAGAAAGAATTTACGTCAATTGGTCGATGGTGAAGAACTACAAATTCCATCCACCATTGATGATGCAAGTATTTTTGATGAAATCAACCAACAACTTAACAATCGCTGATCAGCTTTTGTAATGTTACCCAAAGGCCTTGTTTAAGGCCTTTATTCGTTTTGGCCTATGGCTTGCAACTTTACATGTAAGTTAGCAAACGAAAAGGTGGTTAACATGGCTGTTATCGCAGGTTATATCCAATTCAATGAATTAGGCAAAACAGAATTTCATTATATTAATCAAATAGCTGATGTATTTAATCGCTATAAAAAAGCAGATGTTCAGCGCTTTGATTGTGATAATGGAGCTATTTTTCACTATGACTTTGATGCTTACCAACAAGCGAGTTGGTTGCAAACTGAGTCGCAAATTGCAACGCTGATTGGTCATCCTTTACTCAGCAGCTCGCGCAGTGATGATTTAAAAGCCATGGCCAATACAGCTTCGCTCAACACCTGCTTACAGCAATGTGAAGGGGTTTTTAGCTTTTGCCAGTTTAATAGCCAATTAGGCAGCTTAGTACTTGCCACCGACCCACTTGGCTTAAAACCATTTTACACCTTAAAAACGGCGCAAGGCTTACTGTTTTCAACCAACTTGGGGATATTTAAACAACTGAGTATTGAGCTTGAAAGCGATGCCGAAGCACTCACAGAACTTGCTGTGCTTGGTTACCCGCTATTAGATCACACGCCTTATAAAAACATTAAATGCTCATACCCAGGCGAAATATTACGTTTTGATGCCAGCCACGGCGTGGTAAAGCAACGTTACTTTGATTGGGTCGCCCTTGCCAAACAAAACCGAGAGGTGACCGATGCAATTGAAGGCGTTACTCAGGCTTTTCGCAGTGTTGTAACAAAAGCGATGCACACCGATAAAAAAGTGCTGAGCACTCTGTCAGGTGGCCTTGATTCACGGTTAATTAACTGCGAGCTCTTACGCCAAGGTGTTGAGCTTAAGTCGTTTAATTTTTCGCAATCAGATAGCCAAGATCTCTACTGCGCAAAACAATATGCTTCGCAAAATGCCCTTAAACTTGAAGTTGTGCAAGTACGCGACACGCAAAAGCTCTCTGTTGAGCAGCGCCTTGGCAAATACTGGCGCAAAGCACATCACAATGAATATAAAACCGTTTCAAGACCACAAATTAGTTGGTCAGGTAATGGTGGCAGTGTTGGTTTAGGTGCCGTATTTTATGGCGACGCTATTTATGAGGCGGCAAAAGAAAACAATCTTGATAAGCTCATTCAAGCTTATTTAGATCAGCAGTACGCTTATTTGCCAAAGTCAGTGGTTCATAATGCGTCTATGCTGCAACAAAAACTAATTGATAACCTAAAACTTAGTTTTAAACCCTTGGCTGAATTACCACTGGAAAAAGCATTCCAATTGTTTTTACTACTCAATGATCAACACCATCATTTAAGCATTCCGAACGAGCAAGTATGCGAATTTAAAATGGAGTTCTTCCATCCGTTTTATTCGTGGAAAGTACTGCAATATCCTCTAGCTGTCCCAGTTGAATATGTACGTAAACACCGCTTTTATCAACGTTGGCTGAAAACCAGTTACCCACGAGCTATGCTTGCACCATGGCAAGCTTATCCGGGTCATATGCCTTGCCCTATCAAGGTAAATTACCAATCACAGTGGCAGTTTAACAATAACAATCTGATGCGTTTTGGCGAGCTCTTTAAGCTGTGGTACGAGATCATGCGCTTTGATCGCCATCAATTGATCAAACGCAGTCACTTTACCGCGTTATGCTTATTACAATTAGCTCACTTAAAGAATGCCCAGCCAAATATACGCATTGCTCAGCGGTTTTGTCAGTGGTAATTGATAGTCATAATGCCCTCATCTGAGGGCATTATTATGAAATACAAAAACTACTTTCTAAAAAATAATATTACAGGCTAGAATCAAGTCAGTTATTAATAATTTAAGCTGAGACTTTAATGAGAAAATGGACACTTCCTCTACTGCCATTAATCGTATTAGCAGGCTGTACCTCAGTCAGTAAAGATGAATGTTTACAAGCCAATTGGCATGGTATTGGTTATAAACATGGTGCAGATGGCACTGAGTATCGTGATGGCATAGATGCCTTATCACAATGCAGCGAATATGGCGTAAGTGCCGATATTGCTGAATATAAAGTGGGATATGATCAAGGTCTGGCAGTGTATTGTGAGCCCGAAAATGGCTTTACGCTTGGTATGCAAGGCGCATCTTACAATGGTGTTTGTAATAGCACGGCGTTTCGTAAAGCATGGCAAGAAGGTAATGATAGGTACGAAGTACAACAAAGGCTGATATACATTGATGACCGAATTGACGACATAGACCGTCGCCTAAAAGATATTCGTGCAGAGCTTAACAGCAATCAGCTTGATAATAGCCAGCAAAAAGCGCTATATCGAGAGCGTAAAGACTTAGAAAACGAGCGCAAAGACTTACGCAAAGAGCGCGCTTTACTTCCGCTTTTAAATAAATTGCCGAGTGTCGAAATATCAACCGAGTGGTGATGCTTTATGTTTAAGCTTCATCTTATACATTTGCTCGTCAGCTGTGGCGAGTAACTCTTTGGCGTTTTTACCATCTTCTGGGTAAAGCGCGATACCAAAACTAGCACTCACAGGCACTTTTGTTGCGTAGCGCTTTGCTACGCCTTCAACTGCTTTTTGGCAGCGTCCAGCAATGTCTTGGCAAACAGAGAGTTTTGCTAACGTTGGCAACACAATCACAAACTCATCGCCACCAATGCGCGCTAATATGTCTTTATCACGCAGCTGAAGTGAAAGCTGCTCACTGATTTCAAGAAGTAGATTATCGCCCTGCTCGTGACCAAAGGTATCGTTCACCAGTTTAAAGTTATCAAGGTCGACATAAATCAACGAAAACTGGTTACCTTCATTCGCCGCATGATGAGAAAATGAATGTAACTGAATATCTAAACCACGCCGATTTAATAGCTTAGTCAGTGGGTCTTGATTGACTAACTCATCAAGAAGTTGGCGTTTTTCTACTGCCTTTGAAATATCATCAAATGCACCAATGTAATGACTCACCTTACCATGTTCGTCATACATGGCATCTATAGTTAACAATTCAGGAAATACTTCACCGGTTTTGCGCTTGTTCCATATCTCCCCTTGCCAACGGCCAGTATTTAATAAACGCTCCCACATCTTTTCAAAAAACTCTTTGGGTTGCTGCTTAGCTGAGAGTATAGATGGGTTTTTACCAAGCACTTCTTCCTTACTAAAGCCTGTGATTTGTTCAAAAGCAGGGTTAACATCAACAATTTTAGGCTCAGGGGTGGTTATTAATATACCGCGGCTTGTTGTGGTAAATACCGCTGTAAGCAGCTGTATTTTTTCGTTACTTTTAACTTCTTCGGTGACATCTTCTGAATAACCATTCCACTCAACACTGCCATTAGCACGGGCAATTGGTGAAGACTTTCCTTCAACCCAAATCACCCCTTTAGTTGGGTGATTGACTCTATAAACCTCATGCCAATCAGATAATTCGACTCGCGATTTTTCAATGCTATCTATAACGCGCTTTAAGTCATCAGGATGGATAATTTGCTTGATTAAATCAGCAGACTTTTTTATATCATCTGCCGTGCAGCCATAGATATCAAAAACTTTAGAGCTTGCAAAAGGAAAGTAAGCTTGGTCATTTTTATCAACTATATATTGATAAACAAACCCCGGTAAGTTATCAGTAAACTTTTGTAATTTAGCATGTAAAAACTCAATTTCTCGCTCTTTTAACCACTGCTCGGTGATATCGATATGAACGCCTAGCATCCACTCAGGGTTGCCATTTTCATCCCAACTTTGCACTTGGCCTTTATCGAGCACTTTAACCCAGTGCCCTTGTTTATGCTTCATTCGCGCTTCGCAAATATAGCGCTCAGAATCACCTTTAAAATGGGCATTTAATAGCTGTTCAGATTTTGGCAAGTCATCAGGGTGAGCAAAGCTGAGCCAAGTTTCAATTGAAACTGGCAATAATTCTTGCAATGAATAACCGATAATATCGGCCCACTTATCATTAAAAATGGTTTCGCCTGTTTGTACATTCCAAAGCCAGATACCCGCATCCCCACTGTCGAGAATTAGCTGAGCAATGTCTAATCCAAGCTGCGATTTAATCGCATCATACCCTTCACTAAATGCCATAATTAGCCTTGTTAACTAGCTCACCCGAAATAAAAGTAAGCCTTAATCATTATTTTAGTTAACAAAATAAAAAAACACTAAAAATCCGTGAAGAATATTGATCTAACGCAGGCTATTACACTTTTGGCCAATCCACCTCATCAACACTGTCGATTGTGCTTACGATGGTTTTATCTCCTTGCCATTTTCGAATGTAATGCGCCAAAGGATCATAAAGTGCTGTTTGCTTATTAATATGAAAATGTCGACCGCCTCTAGGGTCAACGCCGACACCCGCAATATATTGCCAATTCCCCCAATTTGCAGCCACGTCGTAATCAATGAGTTGCTGCTCGAAATATGCTGCACCATAGCGCCAATCAAGTTCAAGCTCGTTAACAAAACAACTTGCCGCAATTTGCCTCGAGCGGTTAGAGATATAGCCTGTCGCATTAAGCTCATGCATTATTGCATTTACCAAAGCAAACGGCGTGCGACCTTGGCACCACGCATTAAAGCGCTGGCTGTTAAAAGTCGTCAGTGGCGCACTATGCTTTTGCCCTTTAAACTGGAAGAGTGTTGCGCCAGCATGCATCGCATGCCACTTAAAATATTCGCGCCACAGTAATTCGAACTTTATCCAATAGCTCGACTCATTTGCACCGTTTTGTAACTCATACACTTCAACTTCTCGGTACAGCTGTTTTGCGCTAATTGTGCCCCCTGCGAGCCATACACTGAACTTAGTACTGTTACTAAAACCGTCTAATTCATTACGAGTTTCTTTATAAGTACTTGGCGCTTTAGATGAAAAGTACGCATTACAATGCTGTTGGGCTGCAACTAAGCCACCTTTAAAACTTCCTGAGTGAACAGGAACATCATCTATAGTTTGCTCAGGGCATAGCTGAACTGGGTGAGGTAAGTAACTAGCAGCTTGTTGTGGCGCTGCTATAAAGGTTGGCTCAGCTTCTACCTTTTTGCGAAAGGCAGTAAAGTTTTTAGGTAAGTCATCAAGCTGAAAAGGTAAGTCCGCTGCTTTAAATAAGGTATCTTGCTGATAGGTTTTCACCGTCACTTCTGGGCATAACACTTTGATTTTATCGAGCTGTTTTTGCTCATAAACGCCAACTTGCTCTGTACAAACCAAAGTTTCAATATCGTACTTTTGTAATCGCTGACTGATTACTTGCTCAGGCTCACCACTTAGCACATGAAGTGTTTGCCCAAGTTTCTCAACAGCTTGTGCGAAGGCTGCGAGACTCTCACGTAAAAAGTGGTATTTATGCGTGCCATACGGTTTTGATTGATAGTTAGTTTGCCTAAACCAGCGCGGTTCAATCACAAACACTAAATCAAGCTCGCCATCAAAATCAGCTAACTCAGATAGAATTTCATTGTCGACTAGGCGTAAATCATTTTGCAGCCAATATAAAACGCGCTTTTTCATTATTTACTCTATTAGAAACCTTAAGAAATCATACGTAAGCCAGCTATTTCTCGATTAACTTTGCCACAGTTAGTTAGCATAACTTTTATTAATCATAAACTTACAATCTTCAATGAAGTTTAAGTTTTAGTTAAGTTTTTCTTAAGTTAGCGATTTTATGCTGATAACTGTAAAGAATTTAAAGGTTGATAAAGCCAAACACGCTGCATCTCCTTGGTATTTAGTAGGCATAATAATGATGAATAAAATAACATCGGTTTTATTAATAACATGCACTGCTACAGGGACTGTTTATGCAAACGAGCCTTTAAGCTTAGATGTGGTTTGTGAAGTAAAAAGCAAACCTACTGCAGAGTTAAGCGAAGACAAAGACATCACTGTTGATAAACTCAACATTGATACGCATACGATTTTCGATCCTAATGACCCTGAAACGACCGCCCTACATCGCTTTATCAACTGGCTGCACATAGATACCAAAAACAAAGTTGTTAGTGAGCAAATTACCTTCAAAGAGGGTGACCAAGTCAGTGAGCGTCAGCTACAAGAAGCGGAACGTATTCTGCGCAGCAAAAAATACTTAAGAGATGCCAAAGTTAGCTATACAAAAGATTGCCTTGAAGATGAACCCCGCGTGGTGCAAATCGATACCTGGGATACCTGGAGTTTATTGCCAACCATTAATTTTGGCCGTAGTAGCGGCAATAATAAATACAGCTTAGGTTTTAAAGAAGAAAACTTTTTAGGCTACGGTATTCGCGCATCATTAAAGTATAAATCAGATCATGAACGCTCAGGCTACCACTCAGTGCTACAAATGCCAGTGCCTTGGCAGCCTCATGCAACCCTCACTTTACAAGCTGATGATTACGATGACGGGCAAGTCTTTTTAGTAGATTATCATCAGCCTTTTTATCAACGCAGCAGTGACGCACTAATGCGCTACTTTGTTAAATCACAAAAGCAAAAAAGTTATATCTATCAAAATGGTATGACCCGTTCAGAGTTCTTTACCGATGAATTAATCGCCCAGTTTGCTTACGGCGGAATTTTATCGCAAGACAGTCAGCAAACCTTTCACTGGCTTGCTGGGATTGATTACCAAGATATTAGTTACCGCCCTTTTGAAACAGAGCCTTTGCTTGCAGGCCTTAACGATTACACCATTGCAGCGCCTTGGGTCGGATTACATTGGCTAGAAGACAATTACGCCGTATTGCACGATATTGACCTAATAAACCACAATGAAGACGTTAACCTAGGTTGGGAGCTAAATTCAAAGTTTGCCATCGATACCGTAAATTTTGGCCAAGGCTTTATATTTGATACAAATCTTACCAAAGCGTGGTTTAACAATAACGCCTTGTATCGATTTGCCGCTGGAATCAAAGGCAATGTAGGAACTGAGCTTGATGACCGTTTGGCGCTTTATTCAAAAGCACAAATGAACTATCGCTGGTCAGACTCATTTGCTTTTTATGCACATCTAAATGGTCATTGGCAAAATCATGAATTTGCTGACAAACCACTGGCTGTTGGCGGTGAAGAAGGCATGCGTGGCTTCCCAGAAAGTTACCAACATGGTACTTCAAGCGTACAAGCAACGGCGGAACTAAGAATGTACCCTAACATCAGTCTGTATCAGTTTGTAGATGTAGGCTTTGTTGGCTTTGTTGATGTAGGCCAAGCTTTTGGCAGCACTGAAACTGCGAATATTTCAGATTCAATGCTAACCAGTGCAGGTCTAGGTGTTCGCCTATATTCCTCGCGCTCAAGTAACGACAATGTGATACATATCGACTTTAGTACGCCTCTGGGCAGTTACCAAGACGTGGATTCATGGCAAATAGGAATGTCGGTTGAAACCACTTTTTAAGCATCTTGCTCTTTACTCATAAGCTCGCTCATACGCTGCATAAGCTCTTGTTCACTGAGGTCTTCTTTGTGTGTGCCTATAGTCCAAATATGGCCAAAAGGGTCTTCTAGAGTCCCTGATCTGTCACCATAAAATTGGTCATGTACTGGGCGCAGCTCTTTTGCCCCAAGCGATAAGGCTTTAGCAAAAACAGCATCGACATCTTCAACATACAGCATAATGCTCACCGGTGTACCGCCAAGTTGTTGCGGCGACTTAAATTGTACATCAGGGCAATTATCAGAAAGCATAATATGAGAGTCGGCTATTTTTATTTCAGCATGCGCCACCCCACCATCTGGCAGAGGCATTTGCATTACAAGTTCAGCAGCAAAAGCTTGTTTGTAGAACTCTATCGCCTTAGTGGCACCTTCAATAACCAAATACGGGGTTACCGCATGGAAACCTTTTGGGATTGCAGAAACAGCCATGTTACACCTCAACGTTTAATGTGTGAGTTATAAAGGTAGCAGTTGTAGCTAATTTCACTAATCTAATGGTAAAAAGGCCAGCGAAATCTTTCGCTGGCGTTTTAAATATAAATACCAATCAACTTAACAAAGCGGTGTATTATTCAGGCCAGCTTTGAGCGCCATCTATTGCAACCTCTGTTTGATTTAACGTCGTGCAATAACCTGTGGCAGATGAGGCATAGTAAACATCACCTAATACCGTGTAGTTTTTCGCTTTAACCTGCTGTTTTGCTTTGTCTGATGTTGCCATACCCCACATGCTGAAGTAGTTGCTCAAATCGAGCTCGGTTGCTTCTGAAAGTGCGATTAATAGCCAATCATTGTTGCCTATGCTTTGTGCCTCCGACAAGCTGTAGCTTGAGAAGCCAAGTGCATCTTTTTGTGCCTGCCAATTAGTCTCGCTGTTATCAGCTAGATTAAACGCACGCTCCAAAATGTGTAAGCGAGGGTATAAATGCCAGCCGTTTTCAAGCTTATTGTGTGCCTGTGCGGCCATCATAATTTGTAAATAAATAGCGTGACTTTGCGACCACTGAGACATTGCTAAATCTTGCATATAAGCAAATGCATCTGCGCTTTGCTTACTGGCTTGTAAATGATCAAACAAGTTCTCGAATGGCAAGTTTTGGCACGATGCCGAAAAGCCCGTTTCATCTTCAAACTTCGACTTACTGTAGTAGGAGTAAAAGTTGGTATTTGAATGGCCACCAAACCCTTCGATACGAAAGCGCCCTTTCTCAAGTCCATGCCCTAATTCATGGATATCGCCATGCCCTGTTGGGTTAAAATTCCAACCTGCGTCATACGGATTACCAGAACAGCCCCAACCACAGGTCGGTTGGTCAGCATTCATATGTTTTACAATATCAATTGTTTGTACTTCAATACTGCGTGTACTCGCAAAGTCATGAATTTCGCTAACCACATCGATGCCCGGCCCTTTAAAACCAGCAAGTACATGCGGATAGTTATGAGTATAACGCTCTACAGCATGGGCGAAGTCAGACGCTACAGGCCAATAACCATCATTAATTGAAATACGCATTTTCTCGAGCTTTGAATGCACTTCAAAGCCACCGGTTGCGACCTCAGCCCAATCATAATCTCCTTTTTCAAGCAACTCAGCAAAGCGCGCATCATCACTGCTACTACGCCAATACGGGTGCTCACCTACATTGCTAAATTCAAAGCTGACATCTAAATCATTTTGATCAAACTCAATTTGAATTGGCCCACCATAAGGTGACGTAAAATAGACTGTTTCATTTGTCTCTATAGGCACATGAACTGACTGCAATTTAGCGGGTCGATTATAGCCATTGCTGCTCATGTAATGTGTTGCGCCATCACGCAGAGTATTAACAAACACCTTGGTATTCACTGCTTGATTATCGGTGCGTTTAATAGCAAACGTTTGCCCCGGCAAGGCATACACACCCGTTGAGCGAAAATACGCCTTACTCTGCATATTCACGGTGACTGTTTTAGGTGTTACATGACTAAAATCACTACGGCTGAAATTACCCATATCAACTTGAAGTGGGTTAACTTTACGTATATTTAATACCGCATGATCAGTAAACAGGGCACGAAAGAAGCTTGTATTATCGGTGCTTAGCTTATCCATCGGGAAGCTCACTACTTGGCGATAATGATCTGCAAGCAGCGCCAGTAACTGATAAAAGCGATAGCCCTGCTCAGTAAAGATATCTGTTTTCGCTTGGTCAAAACCTCTAAACACCGCATTAATGATAGTTGCCGCATCACTAAATTGTTGCTGATATTGGCTTTCAGTCGGACAGCTTCGATTATCACAAGCACTTAAATCAACACTAAATTCGCTGTTTTTAAAGCGGCTAAGTAAGTCTTTAATAGTTTGCGCATCAGTTGGCAAGCTGTCGTTAATAGCAATTGGGTTCCAATTTGCCAGTTCTAATCGGTGCCAGTAGTTATCACCTGCAACGCTCACATGGAGTAATTCAAATAGCGCTCTACCTAGTGCAGTTTGGCTTCCATCACGCTGAATATAGATCACTGCTATATCATTTGCTTGTGCTTGCTTTACTGCAGCCACAACATTATCAATATTTAATCCTTCACGCTCATGCTGAGAAATAATCAGTACATCCGTGTCAGTTGTTAAGCACGCCGCTAAAGCGTCGTTGTCACAACTTGCATTGTCGTTATAGCTCACCATGCCTTCATATTGACTATCAAACCACTCTCGTGTTTTGACCCTATCTTGAAAGTAATAGCTTTGATCAAGTTGCGCTAATACAAGTTTGAGTGGCTGCTCTGCGGTTATTTCTCTACCAGCTAACCAGGTGGTGCTGTTTTTCAAAAACTGAGTCATTTGCTCGTTAATAGTATTTCTATAAGGATTACTACCAAATACCAAGTAACGGCCCTGCTCACCATCACTAGTCCCGACAACGGCAAGGTTTCTGATCTTTGCCTCGTAACCATCTTGCCAACTATTGTTGGTAAGTAGTACTGGCTCATTGAATGGATACGTAGCAATTAATAGCGTTGCATCCCATGTTGGATACCAGCTTAATTCATCAAGGGCGGAGCTTGAGCCAAACCCAAATAAGCTATTTTTAATGCTTTGAAAGCGCGCTTTGTGGGTATCAATTTCAGCAAGTGTCGCATCAAGCAGTAATTCACTGTTTGGCACAACTAGCGCATTACCTGTTTCTAGTGCCTCAGCTACATAGCTTTGAGTAATGTTTAACACAAACTCGAAGCTTGCTTGTACACGTGAGTCAGAGGCTGTGATTGTGAATTTATGTTCACCAAGGTCTTCATTACTCGCCGTGCCAGATAAGATGCTAGTTTGCTCATCAAAACTTAGCCACGTTGGTAAACCTGTTAAGGTTAAGCTCACATCATCGTTGTCTGCATCGGTGCTGATTAACTGCACACTCAATGCCTGCTCAGCACGCGCTTCACTACTCAGTGGAGACACCACAGGCGCTGAGTTTGCTCTGGCAGCGATGTTAAATGTTTGCTCTGCCTGCTGCGTCACTTCGCCATCTGAATAACGAAAACGAATTTGCTGTTCGCCCGTATTCGCAAACAAGGGCGTGCCGCTAAAACTGAGGTTAGTCGCATCAAAACTAAGCCAATCAGGTTTACTAACTTCACTTACTACCACAGTGTCATTTTGTGCATCAGCAAATGTTAGCTGGTAAGTATAAGCTTGGCCTTCATTGCTATCTGATGGGGTAGACGTGAGCGTTGGCGGTGTATTTTCAATAAGTTTGGCTTCTACATTAATATCAATCAAAAGCTGTGCAGAGAGCTGCCCATCTGTGACCGTAAACTCAATGTTTGCATACTTACCTACTTGCTCAGGCGTGCCACTGATACTTGCTGAGGCTTCATTAAAACTTAGCCAACTTGGTAAGTTTGTTACAGACAAAGTAAGTGGGTCATTATCTGGATCAGAGACTTCAGGGCTAAAACTCAAGGTTTCACCAACCCGTAAAGTCTGTGATTGACCGCTGATTTGCGGCGCTTGATTTTGTGGTGTTTCGGTTACAGGAGGGGTTGTTGTTTGTTTTTCATCTGAGCCTGAGCCGCCACAAGCAGCAAGTGTTAGCAATACAGCCGAGCATAATAGCGAGCGTTTGCACAAAAAGTAGGGTGCGTTCATTGAGTTCTTATCGGTATGGTAAACAATTTTTTAACATTATAAGCCGATACTACAAACTAATATCTCGGAAAAAATACGTAAATTGATATCGCTGTAATTAATTGTTTATACCAATCCGCTTAATTAAGTAGTCTATTTTGAGGCAATGAAACCTCGTTGATAACAAGGCAAAAATTTCGTTATTTAGTTGTTCTAAATGAGAAATTTTTAACGCAGTTAGCGACAGGTTTAATCCCTCAAAATGATTAAGTATTATTGCGGGTTGGTATAACACGCTGTTACAAACAAGTTTTAGATTAAATACCCAAGGCAGATTCAGTTCCTGTATAGTGTTTTAATCATCATCATAAAAATTAAAATAATGAATTCAGATATCTCTTTAGCGCGCTTTAAGCAGTTTCCTGTGCTTATGTGGATCTTCCTATTTGGCTCATTTATTACCCGTGGTAGCTATTACATGGTGTGGCCATTTCTTGCGGTGATCTTGTACGAAAAGTTTGCTTTATCGGCGACAGAAGTCGGTTTGGTACTTACCAGTGCTGCGGTGATTTCGGTGTTCACCAGTTTTATTGGCAGCAGCCTCTCAGATAAAGTGGGCCGGCATACGCTGATGTACATTACCGGCGTGCTGTATATCATTTCTTTCTCGCTGTTAGCTGGGGTAGAAACCGTGGCCGGTTATGTGATTGTAATGACCTTATGTTCGATTGCGACTGCACTTTGGCGACCATTAACCAGTGCGGCGATTGGCGATATTATTGAGGATTCACAAACTCGCGAGCTGGCCATGCAGTCGCTGTACTTTATTGTTAATGTGGGCTGTGCGGTGGGTCCATTAGCAGGGGTATGGCTAGGTTTAACCGGTGAGCAGTCGAGCTTTTATATTACCGCAGGGGCATTTGCTATTTTATTGGTGCTGCTTGTTTGGGGCTTTAATTTTAGTGCTAAAGCAGCAAAAAATACTGCCGCAATCGACGAGCCTGAAGAGAAAAAACCAGCTATACAGGGCAAGCAAATCTTACGTATTTTATTTGCAGATAAACTGCTGCAATGTTTAATTTTAGCCAATATTTTGTGCATGTTTATTTATGCGCAAATGGATAGTTCACTCATACAATACCTAACTCGTGCAGAGGCACCCGACCTACTTGCATTGATTTCTGCACTGATATTTACCAATGCGTTAGTGATCATTTCAAGTCAATTTCTGCTGTTAAAAATGATGGCACGATTTAGCCTAACGGTGCGCATTCAAATTGGCTTGCTGCTATTGATGGTGTCGCAGTTTTGGCTAGCACTTAATCCAATCGATTTATTCTGGGGCTGGATTGGTGCGATAGTGGTGATGAGTTTGGCCGAAACCATTTTGTTTCCGACGATGAACGTTCATCTTGATAGGCTCGCACCTTCTCATCTTCGTGGTGCGTACTTTGGTGCGGCTTCGTTTTATGATTTAGGGTTTGCTTTAGCACCACTCGGTGGTGGTTTAATTTTAGATTATTACGATGGCCCAACCTTATTCTTTGTAGCGGGAGGGCTTTGCCTTGTGGTGATTTATTTATACGCCATACTCGAAAAGTTACCCAGACCCGATTTTGCAAACCCGTCATAACCTTTAAATAGCCCCTTTATGGGGCTTAATACCAACCCGCAATAATACTTAATCATTTTGAGGGATTAAACCTGTCGCTAACTGCGTTAAAAATTTCTCATTTAGAACAACTAAATAACGAAATTTTTGCCTTGTTATCAACGAGGTTTCATTGCCTCAAAATAGAC
>NZ_PNCP01000159.1:0-351 GCF_005886115.1 Pseudoalteromonas sp. S4492 | reverse complement strand
TGCAGCTTGTCGCTCATGAACAGTTTTAAACAGAATTTCTCTGGCTCGTTGTAGTTGTTTGGCAGCTTCATTATCGGTCATAGCTTCTGCTTTTTCCTTCAGTTTCTCGAGTGTTATGCCTTCTTTCAGATACTGTTCCGGTTTCTCCAGTGACAGGAGTTTTTCGTAAGGTGTCATCATGTTTTTGTATCGATAGACCTTCTTTTCTTTGCCTCTGTCGTCTGTCTCGATTTCCGGATAAAAGCAAGGGCGGTGGTAGTTCACATAAGGCGTCAGGTGATCCCTGTCAAACTGGTTGAACCGTTCGGCATGGTGTTGAGGTATATGAGCATGCCCCAGCAGTTTTCGGAT
>NZ_PNCP01000158.1:0-307 GCF_005886115.1 Pseudoalteromonas sp. S4492 | reverse complement strand
ATAGATCTGACCAGCCAGTTTGTAGAAGCCGTCTATGGCTTCAGCCCCAATCAGACAACCAACAGTATTCTTCTATCCTTTGACAAGATTGTTGAGTTCACTCGCAACGGTCTGGAATTTAGCTTTCTTCCCGGTCAGAGCCTTTGGGTAAAGAGTGATCCCAGGGCTCGATACCAACAAAGAGTCACAGCCTGTCTTGATCTTGAGTCAGAAGCCTGCAATAACTTTGTTAGCAGTAGCACCAAGGCAAAACTCCAGCGAGATCATGAAATAAAGCTGGCTGAATTCATTGGCAATGACAATTTTC
>NZ_PNCP01000157.1:0-370 GCF_005886115.1 Pseudoalteromonas sp. S4492 | reverse complement strand
GAATAGGGGGCATGGGTAGACCCGCGCCCTGGATCAGGTGTCTGGCTGCTTCAAGCGGTTTGGGTGATTGAGGAGATTCATTCATTATTATCACCTTTTATAAGCTTGATGGTGTTCTCGGCTGAGGCTTTCGGGATTCCGTCTGAGGGGCTGACTCAGTGGTTCGCAGTGCAGGAATGGCATTAAGGTATGCACTCTGACTGCCATGGCGACGAATGTAGTCAGTAGCACTCAGTGGGGGCTGGGTTTTGCTTTGCCAGGTTTCCCAGTCATCTACGACCAGTCCCTGCTCTTCCAGCAACTCAGCGTGCTCCTTGAGTTCTTCCAGACGACTGATCGTTGCTTTGATCTCCTCGGGCTGAAGCAATCC
>NZ_PNCP01000156.1:0-301 GCF_005886115.1 Pseudoalteromonas sp. S4492 | reverse complement strand
TTTGCTGCCACAACCTTACTGCGAATTTTTGGCACCGACTTGCCCAGAGACGACGCATCTTTTTGCAGGCGTTCCAGTGCCTGATGTGCTTTCTTATCTGCCTTTTCGGCTTTCTTTTTCTCGGTTTTCAGTTCCTTTTGAGCCAACTCCAGGTCTTTCACTTCCTGCTTTCGTGTACTGACCAGCTGATCTGATTCCCCGGCGGCCCAGCTGGCATGCCTTTCAGCAGTTGTCATCCTCTTGCCACCCAAACCGGCATCGAGCAGGTTCTCCTCCAGCGTTCCCTGTTTAGCCAGACTGT
>NZ_PNCP01000155.1:0-255 GCF_005886115.1 Pseudoalteromonas sp. S4492 | reverse complement strand
ACCAATACAAAAACCAACTGCGGCTACTGTAATTAGTACAGTTACTACGGCTGTATAGTTAGTTGTTGCATCAGCGCCAGCAGCATTAATCGCTTCTGTATGGTCAGCGGCAAATACCGAAGCTGAGCCAAGAGCCGAAGTTAAAAGAAGACCTGCTTTAGCGCGTTTTGTAGCTAAAATGTTCATTACGTTTTTCATGTTGATATCCTTAAAGGTTAGGTTTTTCCCATGGTACGGACGACACGACCAACACCA
>NZ_PNCP01000154.1:0-263 GCF_005886115.1 Pseudoalteromonas sp. S4492 | reverse complement strand
TCAATGCGTAAGTCCTATATATGATGAAAATATTAAAATAGTATTTTTGTATCATTGAACTGTCATAAACCCTCCCTAGACTCCGAATTATCGAAACCATACAGAGCTACTCGATATGTGGAGCTTCTCAAATCCGGTCAATATCCATTTTGGTGAAGGTGTCTTATCCAGATTGCCTGAACTGCTGGATGGGCAGAACTACGCCCTGCTGACCTACGATGAACCCTGGTTTTCAGCCTTGGCTGATCAGGTGATTTCCCAAT
>NZ_PNCP01000153.1:0-420 GCF_005886115.1 Pseudoalteromonas sp. S4492 | reverse complement strand
GCTAGGTGCTAGGTGCTAGGCTTTAGGTGCAAATATAAGATATCGAGTTTCTTCTTTGAGCCATGTTTATTAAGAACAAAGCCCGAGAGTGCGAAGCTCTGAATTAAAAAGATATTATCTATTTGTCGTTTGCTACTTTTTCATCAAACCAAACATGTTCTTGCTCTCCACCCAGCATGAATCGATAACCAGGTGGCAAAGCCATATAAATAGCTACTTCAGGTCTATATTTTACAATATGAGTAAAGTGAACCGTTTTTAAACTCGAAATATCTCCATTATATTCGTCAGTGGTTAACCACCAACCGCTCATATGGTCCGGTGAAGGGTAACGAACTCCTTCTAAAGGCAGCCCCTCATATACACCGTCAGATATTACTACCATTTGCTCCTCGTCAACTGGTGTATATTGTGCACTAT
>NZ_PNCP01000152.1:0-359 GCF_005886115.1 Pseudoalteromonas sp. S4492 | reverse complement strand
AGCAGCGATTGAAGCTGTAGACAATGCAAGTAGCGAATTTGCTGCTCGCAGAATGGATGCATCAATCAAAAAAGCGCTGCAAGGGCAGTCAGTAGACGAAGTTTAACGAGGTAAGGTATGCCACAAATTATTTTTCTTCCACACGAAGAGTTATGCCCAGAAGGCGCTGCTATTGAAGCTCCTACAGGTGAAACGGTATTAGATGTTGCACTAAAAAATGGTATTAGCATTCCACATGCTTGTGAAAAATCATGTGCATGTACAACATGCCACTTAATCATTCGTGAAGGCTTTGACTCTTTAGATGAGAGTGATGAGCTTGAAGACGACATGCTAGATAAAGCATGGGGTCTTGAGAC
>NZ_PNCP01000151.1:0-420 GCF_005886115.1 Pseudoalteromonas sp. S4492 | reverse complement strand
GCTTACTAGCGCTTTTTTTGTATCTCAAACATATGCAGTTAATCTTGATTTAAACGATTTACGAGACCCGGACAAAAAAATAGAGCATATCTATCGATGTAGTTTTACTTCTTCTTGGGGTGGGATTTATTCAACTAAAGTTCCTGCTGATACTGGCTCTGAAGCAATGTCTAGTTGTAAAACATGGGGTCTGGCTAACATAGATAGATCTCAACCTTGTGGTTCTTCTAATATCCAAGACGGTGGCTATGGTCGCATTATTATTCCTTTAAATTTACGTAATACAGATGGTTCTTGTATTGTTGGTGGTCAAGGTGGTGGCCAAGTTGACTTTAATGCCTATGATGAAGGACAAACTGAAACAGAAGAATGCCCACCTTCTAATTCTCCACTTCATATATATGATTACAACATTGATGG
>NZ_PNCP01000150.1:0-270 GCF_005886115.1 Pseudoalteromonas sp. S4492 | reverse complement strand
GCCGGTTCGTTGTTTTGCACAAGCCTATCAAGTCACTAAAACCGTTGTCTTTACGAGAGGGGTTGCTTATCAGGATGATCGTGATGAGCCTTTTGCGCACGGTGTGGGAACCTTTATGAGAACCGGACGTACGCTCAGCGAGATGGCTAAGGAGTTAGCAAAATGAAAATTCAAAATGCTTTTCGGGATGTCCTGCTCCCGGCCAGAGCCACAAGTGACTACAGTAATCTGACAGAATTGCTGCCTTATGCGAAGAAAATTGGCTTGCGT
>NZ_PNCP01000015.1:0-38532 GCF_005886115.1 Pseudoalteromonas sp. S4492 | reverse complement strand
TTCAGCCGTCCGCGTTGAGCTGAGCGGTGTGGGCGTTTCGGGCTGCCTTTCCCTCTGCCGGAGGCTCTAGGTTCTAGGCTCTAGGTTCTAGGCTCTAGGTTCTAGGTTCTAGGAGTGCATTGTAGAACGGCTTTAGTCGTGAAGATTATGTGATGGACAAAATTCGGCACTAAAGTACCTCCTACGTGGGGTTTTATATGCAATGTAGGGCATGAAAAGGTGTAGATGGATTATGTTGGCTTTCGCTTCGCTCAAACCAACCTACCCGAAGAATGAACAGGTAAGTAATGCGGTAGGTGTCACGCTTGCTTGGCGCGTCATGAAATCAACACCCTACGATCAGACAGACATATCACCAACATCCTCCACCGCTCAGCTAAAAACTGACAGCTGAAGGCTGAAGGCTATAAAAAAAGCCACTCATAAATGAAGTGGCTTTGGTTGAGTCGATTTTTTACTTATAACTTAATTTGGTTCACGCAGATGGAACACTTGGCACTTGTTACCTAAATCAGGTTGTTGTGCGAAGTTAGTGTTTTCAGCTAAACCACAGTTACTTAAACCAAGCGCTTGTTTTGTGTAGCGGTTGATCAGCATAACACCACCGCCTTCTACCGGAGCAATACGCCACTGTGCTGTTTTCGCTGCACAAGACGCCATTTCTACGTTGGCACCTGGTACTAAGGCGTTATCAGCTACCGCAGCACAGAACTCGCTATCAGCGCTTTGTTTAAGGCTTACATAGCCTGTATCTGTTGGTGTGAAGAACCATTGCTGTGCATCTTTATGCGTAAAAGCTTGTTGCTCAACATTGGTACCCGCTTTAACCGTACCAGCCACGCTAAGTGCTTTACCACTTTGTTGGCTTAATACGACAACACTGCCCATAGGGCGTAATTGCCAGTCGCCACACGCTGTTGCGTCGCTTTGCTGTAAAACCGCTTGGTTTTGTGCGGCAGAACAACCAGCAACCGCTAATGGCTTGCCTGTGTAACGGTTAGTAATAGAGACATTACCATCTGTACTTGGTGCTACTTTCCATTGCTGACAGAAGTTATTGCGCCATGCTGCAGATTGTACTTTAGCGTTATCTGCGTCATTACAGCTTTCAAGCTCTAAGAACTTGCTGTCTTCACGGTTAGCTAAACGAACAAAACCATCTGTTGTTGCATCAATAACCCATTGACCATTGGTGCTTGCACACTGACGTTGAACTGCACGTGCATCTTGTGGATCAGCTGCAATGTCTAAACATAAGCCGCTTGTTGCATTCACTAATTGGTAACGTTGACCTTGCACTCGCGTTACCAGTGGGCCGTATTCACCTGATGGCGGAGCTACTTCAACGCCTGGTGTTAATGGTTTACCAAAGCTTGGTGTGCCATCGTCGTTCCAAGTGAATTTTTGCGCACGTAATGAACGCGTCGCACTACAACCGTGCTCTACCGAATCATTACCGTGATAAACTAACCAATCTTCTGTGCCGTCTGGCGATGTGAAAAAGCCGTTGTGACCTGGGCCAAACACTTCTTCTGTACGCTCAAATACTGGCTTTTCGTATTTTTTCCAGCTGCTCGCTTTAAGCGGATCGTCACCAACAAGCTCAAGCATACCTAGTTTGTAATCAGGAGTATTACAGAAGCTTGCTGAGTACGTCATAAACGTACGGCCATTGTGCTGTAAAATTTCAGCGCCTTCAGTTACTTTACGACCACTGATTTCCCAATCTAGCTCAGGACGCGTGATCACCGTATGCGGTGAGTTCTTCTTCAGAGTCCATGGGTTTTCCATTTCAGCAATAATGTTTAATTGCTGATCGCCCTGCCATTGAGAGTAAATTACATATAGCTTGTCTTTGTATGTTAGGTAGTTACCGTCGATGTTCCATACGTTAGGCATTAATGCGCCCTTGTATTCGTATGGACCCATAGGATCGTCACCGGCACTTTCTAATACGTTTAAGTGTTGGTTATCTAAAGTGCCATCAGTACCGGCTGTGTACATCATGTACCAACGGTAGCCGTTTGGCCCTTTTAGACGATGGAATTCAAACGCCCAGAAGTTACAGCAACGCTCAGGATTCGAATCAGACCAAACATTGATAGGTGTTGCATCAGCAAGGCCCGCTAATGTTGGTGATTTACGCATCACTAACTCAGAAGTCCACGTTGTTGTAGTTAGGTAATAGTTACCATCCCAATACTCAAGCCATGGATCGGCGCCATTTGGGAAAAGAGGATTAGTAAAAATACCATCATCTTGAATTGGCGCTTTTGCTGTGGCTGCGACATCTGTTTTGGCTGTGTTGTCTCCAGCCGTAGTCTGACAGCCCGTCAGAGCGCTAAACGACAAGGCAAATAGGCTAGCTAAACCAGCCTTTTGCATTGCGTTTTTAAGCTTTGTTGTTTTCACGTTTGTGTTCCTTTATTTTGTACCAAATTCGTACACGATGCGTGTTGAATACACGTCACCTGGCAGTAATGTTGTGCTTGGGAACGTTGGCTGATTAGGTGCATCAGGGAAATGCTGTGGCTCTAAACAAAAACCACTTCTGAAATTATGCACTAAGCCAGACGCTTGCTGAGTACTACCGTCTAAGAAGTTACCTGAATAAAACTGTACTGCAGGCTCTTCTGTGTAAACTGTTAACGTACGGCCTGAGTTTGCTTCGTAAACCGTCGCCGCTTCAACAAGTTCATTGCTTGGCGTGTCTTTAAGCACAAAGTTATGGTCATAACCTTTACCAAGTTTCAGTTGTTCATTGCTTGCTTTGATATCTTGACCGATTGCTTTAGCAGTACGGAAGTCAAACGGTGTGCCAGCCACATCCATCAACTCACCAGTTGGGATCAAGCCGCCATCCACAGGCGTAATTGCTTTTGCGTTAATTTGCATTTGGTGATCAAGAATGTCGCCTTTACCCGCTAGGTTAAAGTAGCTGTGTTGCGTCATATTGATTATGGTCGGCTTGCTTGTTGTAGCAATAAACTGCATATCTAGCGTGTTGTTGTTCGTTAGCGTGTAAGTCACTTCTGTCGTCACTTCACCCGGGTAACCTTGGTCACCATCAGGGCTCACTAAACTTAAGGTTACACCTGCGCTGTTTTGCGTCGTGAACGGTGTCATGTTCCACACTTTTTTGTCGAAACCTTGCACACCACCATGTAAATGGTTGTCACCATCGTTAGTCGCTAATTGGTATTCAGTGCCATTTAAGGTGAATTTACCGTTTGCGATACGGTTACCAAAACGACCGATGATTGCACCGTAGTAAGTTGTCGCTTTTGTGTACGCTTCTAGGTTATCTAAACCCAGTACAATATTACCCATTTCGCCTTTTGCATCTGGCGTTTCAATACGCGTGATAATGCCGCCGTAGTTGATCACATCAACGCTAATACCATTGCTGTTAGTCAGCGTTACTTGATTAACTGGAGTTTGATCAGCAAGTACGCCATAGGCCGTCATTGATGCTGAAGGGGAAGTCGTCATATTGTCTCCTTGATGAGCACACGCTGGTGTAAGGGCAATCCCACATGTCACCAACAATGCATAAAGCCCGCGCGACTTTTTCGTGTTCGAACTGGCTGTTTGATGAGTTGTTTTTAAACCTTGGAAAACACATTGCAATGACATATGAATAACCTTTTTGTAATTGTATTTATAGTTTTATAATACAAATACAGGTGTCATTGCAAATTTAATCGCTAAAGTTGGATTTTGCCGTCTTTCACCATGATGCAATCCATCCCCGCACTTTTGGCGGCTTGGTAGCCAATTTGTGTGTCTTCAAACACCACACATTGACTTGGTTCAACACCTAAAAGCGCTGCTACTTTTAAGAATGTTTCTGGGTTCGGCTTGCCTTTACTAACATCACTGGCAGTCACTAAGGCACCAATTTTATTAATTAAATTCGTATCTGTTAGATGATCAATTGCATGCTCGCGGTCAGCCCCCGTGCCCACACCCATTGGCAATACACCATGGTACTTTTCAAGTACTGCGACGGTTTCGTCAATCACTAGTGGATGATGTTGTAAATCAACCCAAAACTGGTGTTTATCTTTTGCCACAACCAAAGGGTCATGATCTAAACCAAATTTTTCGTTAAGCATTTCAATTGTTTTAACGGTCGGAATGCCGCCTAAGCTATACATGTAGTCGTAATCGAATGGATACCCATAGGCTTCGCAAGCTTTCTGCCATGCCTGTAAGTGACTGCCCATTGAGTCAATTAAGGTGCCATCCATATCAAAAATAATGCCTTGGTAGGCGCTTAAATCGATCATATCTACTCCTAAAATGTTTAGCTTCACAATAGCATAAGCCAGCGAAGAGCGTGGCTCATCACTGGCTTAATCGACAACAAAATTTGGGGTGAACGTGCTCACACACAGCACGTTCTAGTACATAAAGTACTAATTCTTACAGGCCACGTTTTAGCATGTAGTAAGCTGCGTTATGACGAAGCTCTGTTTTGAAACCACGGATCGTCGTATCGTTATCGATGATCATCGTTTCAACGCCAGCCATTTCAGCAAAATCGATAATCATATCGGTTGTTACTGCTTGGCTGTATGCAGTGTGGTGTGCACCACCGGCGTGGATCCATGCAGCTGATGCTACAGATAGATTTGGTTTTGGTTCCCAAAGCGCTGAAGCAACAGGTAAGTGAGGTAAATCAGCTGGCGGAGCCACTGTGTCTACTTCGTTAATTAGAATACGGAAACGGTTACCCATATCAATTGGTGATACGTTGATTGCAGCACCTGGTTTTGCAGTAAACAATAAACGACCTACATCACATTTCACACCAATAGTGTGCTGGTGAACTTCAAGACGTGGTTTTTGCGCTGCAATTGAAGGACACACTTCTAACATGTGTGCGCCAAGTACTTGGTCAGTCTCACCCATGTTGTAAGTGTAATCTTCCATGAATGAACAACCACCTTCACGGCCTTCACCCATTACTTTCATGATGCGAACCATAGCAGCTGTTTTCCAGTCACCCTCACCACCGTAACCATAGCCTTTCGACATTAGGCGCTGTGTAGCAAGACCCGGAAGACCAGAAAGACCTGATAAGTCTTCAAAACAGTTTGTGAATGCTTTAAAGCCACCTTTCTCTAAGAAACGCTCCATACCAAGCTCTAAACGTGCTTCGTTGCGTAGCATTTTCACTGCGTAATCGTCTTGTAGAGTTTCGTCAGCAATTACGTAGTCTTGCTTATATAGCTCTAACTGTGCATCGATTTCGTCTTCTGTGATTGTATCAACCACTTTTACAAGCTCAGCGACACCAAACGCGTGTACTTCATAACCAAAAGTAATTTGCGCTGAAACTTTGTTACCTTCAGTCACCGCAACTTGACGCATGTTGTCGCCAAAACGCGCAACTTTAAGTGTTTGGCTTTCTGCCCAACCTTTTGCCGCACGACACCAGTCATCTAACTGCTGTTGTACGTCAGCACGTTGCCAGTGACCTGCAACAACTTTACGCTCTTTACGCATTACAGTACCGATGAAACCGAACTCACGGTCACCGTGTGCACTTTGGTGCGTATTCATGTAGTTCATGTTGATGTCAGACCAAGGAAGGGCTGCGTTGAACTGAGTATGAAGGTGTAACCAAGGCTTACGTAATTCGCTTAGGCCAGCAATCCACATTTTCGCAGGTGAGAAAGTGTGCATCCATAAAACTAAACCAACACAGTTAGGATCCGTATTTGCCGCTTGGCAAACAGCGTGAATTTCTTCAGGTGACTTAACGGTAGGCTTACATACCAAGTTTACTGGTAAGTTCGCTTCGCTGTTTAAGCCCGCTACAATTGCTTCGCTGTCTTTGGCAACCGTTTCTAACACCTTAGGACCATAAAGATGTTGTGAGCCGGTAACAAACCAGACTTCTTTCGTCATCGTCGTCATGTTAATAATCCTCTAAATTCTTGCTATTTGCTCTGACCGTAATACGCGTTTTTACCGTGCTTACGTAGATAATGTTTATCCATCACTGCTTTTTTAAGTTCAGCTGCGTGTGGATCTAAAGTGCGTGTTAAATACGCCATGCGTGCAATCTCTTCGAGTAGCGCGGCATGGTATACAGACTGAGCGGCATCTTTACCCCACGTGAAAGGCGCATGACCCGCAACAATCACCATAGGTGCAGCTTTCGGATCGCGGTCTTGATACGCATCAGTAATTTGAATACCGGTTTCTAATTCATAATCGCCATTCACTTGCTCATCGGTTAGCTCACGAGTACAGGTGATGTCACCGTGTACATAGTCAGCGTGAGTTGTGCCAAGGCAAGGAATGCTTTGTTTTGCTTGCGCCCATGCAGTTGCATAGGTCGAATGCGTGTGTGTTACACCACCAATTGCATCGAAGTGGCGATATAAATGAACATGCGTTTTAGTGTCAGAAGACGGACGCATAGACCCTTCAACAATGTTGTTTTCAAGGTCGACGATCACCATGTCGTCGGCTTTCATTTGGTCGTACGATACACCACTTGGTTTAATCGCGATTACGCCTTTGTCGCGGTCGATTTGCGATACATTACCAAAGGTATAAATTACTAAGCCACGACGTTGCAGCTCCATGTTCGCTTCATAGACTTCACGTTTTAGTTCAGTAAAACTCATGCTTTGTCTCCGTTTACATAGCTTGCAAGTGCTTGGTAGTTAGCATAAAGCTCGTCATACACAGCAACGCGCTCAGGGTTTGGTAAGTACTGATGACATACTGACGACGCCATTACTTTTTGAGCATCTGCCACTGTTGCGTGCTCACCTGCAGCAACCGCAGCCATAATTGCCGCACCCAATGCACAGCTTTGCTCACTTTCTAAAACGTCGATTGGACAATTCCAAACATCAGCACAGGTTTGCATTACGTAGTCTGATTTTTTAGAGATACCGCCGATAACGACCACAGACTCGATTGGCACGCCTTCGCTACGGAAACGCTCAGTGATAGCACGTGCGCCAAAGGCAGTTGCTTCAACAAGCGCTTTGAAGAACTTAGGTGCATCAGTGCCCATTTTTAAGCCTGTTAATGCCATGGCAACGCTTTGGTCTGCATCTGGCGTACGACGACCATTTACCCAATCAAGCGCCGTTACATCGTTGCTTGTTACAGGCAATGCAGCTGCCGCTTTTGATAACTCAACTAAGATTGAGTCTTCTAGCTTGTTAACTAACGCTTGCTCAGCGTCAGATAAATTTGTAAGTTGGCGAGTTGGCCAAAGTACTAGGTTCTTGAACCATGCGTATAAATCACCAAACGCAGATTGACCAGCTTCTAAGCCAACCATTCCAGGGATCACTGAGCCGTCAACTTGACCACAAATACCTTTAACGCAAGTATCACCTAGCTGCTCTTGAGACGTTACAGTGATGTCACAGGTTGAAGTACCCATTACTTTAGTTAGAACACCAGGGCGAACATTGGCTGCTACTGCCCCCATGTGACAGTCAAATGCACCGTAACCAACAACAATACCTTGTGGTAAACCAAGCTTCTCGGCCCACTCAGCAGTTAAGTTGCCAGCAACTTGATCGCTTGGCTCTGTAGTTGCATTTAACGTATCAACAACACCATCTAATAGTGGATCGATATTGCTGAAGAAGCTGTTTGGTGGGAAACCGCCCCACTGCTCGTTCCACATTTGTTTGTGGCCCGTTGCACAACGCCCTAGCTTTAATACTTCAGGGTGCGTTGTGCCGCACATTAGCGCGGTCATCCAATCGCAGTGTTCAACCCATGAATAAGTGGCTGCTTTTACACTGCTATCAACGCGGAAAATATGTAATGCTTTGGCCCAGTACCACTCAGAAGAGTAGATACCGCCCATGTGTGAAAGGTAGTTCACATCGTTGTTAGTGGCAGCTGCAGTGATTTCATTTGCTTCTTTAATAGACGTATGGTCTTTCCACAAAATGAACATCGCATTTGGATTTTCTGCAAATTCTTCAGTTAATGCCAGTGGTGTACCTTGGCTATTAATTGCCACAGGCGTTGAGCCAGTTGTATCAAAGCTCATACCCACTACTTTGTCTGCAGTACCCGCTGGAACTTGTGACCATAGACCATTTACTACTTCTACAAGGCTATCAATATAGTCTTGTGGATGCTGACGAAACTGATCCTTACTTGGGTCACAATATAAGCCTTGTGCCCAGCGCGGGTAGTTTACTAAATGGCTGGCAAGTTCTTCACCAGTCGCAACATCAACGAGTAATGCTCTTACCGAGTCTGACCCGTAGTCTAATCCCAACGTATAACGAGACATAATTACCTTTCACTAATTGCTTACTAACATTGTTAGTCATTATCTTTATTTGTATGATAATATCAACAATACCAGATTGTAAAGGTATTATAAAAATATTATTAACAGGATTATTTGCTGCTGGCGGGCGATTTATTGCGCAGTTTCTCTGGAAGATTAGATTGTTTTTTCAGCACAAATAATAGGTTAAAGCCACTACATTAACTTTTGTATGATAAGAATGGGATAACTATGTCTAGTCAATTAGAACAACTTAAAGCAGTGACAACCGTTGTTGCTGACACGGGTGATTTTGAAGCAATCAACGAATATAAACCGCAAGATGCAACAACAAACCCATCACTAATCTTAAACGCGATTCAAATTGAGAAATATCGCCCACTTGCTGCCGAAGCCGTATCATGGGCAAAAGCACAAAGCAGTGACGCAGCTGAAGTTGTAACAAAAGCAGCCGACAAGCTAGCGGTATTAATTGGCTCTAAATTAATGGAGCAAGTGCCGGGTTTAGTTTCAACAGAAGTGGATGCGCGTTTATCATTTGATACTCAAGCAACCATTGATAAAGCACTTGAGCTTGTTGCTTTATATAAAGAGCAAGGCATCGACACATCGCGCGTGTTAATCAAAATTGCTTCAACATGGGAAGGTATTCAAGCAGCCAAGGTACTTGAAGCGCAAGGTATCCGTTGTAACCTAACGCTGGTATTTGCATTTGCTCAAGCACGTGCTTGTGCCGAAGTGGGTGCTTACCTAATTTCACCATTCGTTGGTCGTATTCTTGACTGGTACAAAGCACAAGATGCAAGCGCTGATTTCGACGGTGCTAACGATCCGGGCGTTAAGTCAGTAACGCATATCTACAACTACTTCAAAAAGCACGGCTACGAAACGATTGTAATGGGCGCAAGCTTCCGTAACATCGGTGAAATCCAAGAATTAGCAGGTTGTGATCGTTTAACTATCAGCCCTAAGTTACTTGCTGAACTAGCTGCAACTGACGCACCATTAACTCAAAAACTATTACCAGCAACAGAAAAAGCAGAAGCGCCAGCTGCAATGACTGAACAAGCTTTCCGCTGGGAAATGAATGAAGATGCTATGGCAACTGAAAAGCTAAGCCAAGGTATTCGTCAATTCGCAATTGACCAAGAGAAACTAGAGTCAATCTTAAACGAACTAGTTTAAACCGATTGTTTAAGCAGCAAAAAGCCCGCAAACCAAAGTTTGCGGGCTTTTTTTATACCAATTTGCTTAATTAAGTAGTCTATTTTGAGGCAATAAAACCTCGTTGATAGCAAGGCAAAAATTTCGTTATTTAGTTATTCTAAATCAGAAATTTTTAACGCAGATAGCAACAGGTTTAATCCCTCAAAATGATTAAGTATTATTGCGAATTGGTCTTCTTACCTACACATCATCACAAATGTAGGTTTATCGTGTTGCGATTACGATAATTTTTCGCCAGTCACATTATTCAGCAAGTAATGCATTTGCTTTTGCAACTAGGTTTGCCACTGTGAAACCAAAGTGCTCAAGCAGTACTGCTCCTGGCGCTGACTCACCAAATGTGTCCATGCCTAGTACATCACCATCTTGGCCAACATACTTGAACCAGAAGTCACGGTGCGCAGCTTCAACAGCAATCTTTGGTGTACCCGCTGGTAGCACGCTTTGACGGTATGCTTTATCTTGGCTGTCAAACTGATTCGTTGATGGCATAGATACCACGCGAACTTGCTTGCCTTGTGCTGTTAATTCAGCAGCAGCATTCACCGCTAGTTCAACCTCAGAACCCGTTGCAATAAGAATAAGCTCTGCAGCTTGTTCGCTATCAACAAGTACATAACCCCCTTTAGCAATGTCAGCAACTTGCTGTGCATCACGTGCCATCGCTTTTGTACCCTGACGGCTGAAGATCAGTGAACTTGGACCGGTTTCTTTTAATAACGCTTGGCGCCAAGCTACCGCAGTTTCAGTTTCATCACACGGACGCCATGCAGTCATATTTGGTGTCATGCGAAGGTTAGCGATTTGCTCGATTGGTTGGTGAGTTGGGCCATCTTCACCTTGACCGATTGAATCATGGGTATACACAAAAATGCTCTGTGCTTTCATTAATGCTGCCATACGTACAGCATTACGTGCGTATTCCATAAACATTAAGAAGGTTGCGCCAAATGGAATGAAACCACCATGTAATGCAATACCATTCATGATTGCGCTCATACCAAACTCACGTACGCCATAGAACACGTAGTTACCATCAGCAGCATCTTGTAAACCTTTTGCTTCTGGCCATAAGGTTAAGTTAGAACCAGCAAGGTCGGCAGAGCCACCCATTAGTTCAGGAAGCTGGTTAGCAAAGAAGGTGATCGCATTTTGTGATGCTTTACGTGTCGCAATGTTTTGCATGTCGGCTTGGCATTTAGCAATGTACTCATCAGCTAATTCAGCGAAGTTAGCTGGTAATGCTTTTTCAAGAACACGACGTGTATATTCTTTTGCAAGTTCAGGGTGTGCTTTGCTATAAGCCGCAAATTTTTGCTGCCATGCACCTTCAAGCTCTTGGCCTTTTGCTTGGGTATTCCACTCGTTATAAACCTCTTGTGGAACTTCAAATGCTGGGTGTGGCCAGTTTAGCTGCTCACGTACAGCGGCGATTTCGTCGTGACCCAGTGGTGCACCGTGACAGTCGTGGCTACCTGATTTATTTGGCGAGCCAAAACCAATCACTGTTTTACAACAGATTAATGTTGGTTGCGTGGTGTTGCTTTGTGCCGCTTCGATTGCACCCGCAATTGCATTCATATCGTGACCATCAACATCACGAATAACTTGCCAGCCGTAAGCTTCAAAACGTGCAGGCGTATCGTCGGTGAACCAACCTTCTACTTCACCATCGATAGAGATGCCATTGTCATCCCAAAATGCGATTAGCTTGCCTAGACCTAACGTACCTGCCAGCGAACATGCTTCGTGCGAGATACCTTCCATTAGACAGCCATCACCCATAAAGCAGTAAGTGAAGTGATCAACAATATCAAATTGTGGCTTATTGAATTGTGCCGCTAAGGTTTTTTCAGCGATTGCCATACCAACTGCGTTAGCAATACCAGAACCTAATGGGCCTGTCGTTGTTTCAACACCCGGAGTGTAACCATATTCTGGGTGACCCGGTGTTTTAGAGTGAAGCTGACGGAATTGCTTAATATCTTCAATGCTTACGTCGTAACCGCTAAGGTGTAACAATGCATATTGAAGCATTGAACCATGGCCATTTGATAACACAAAGCGGTCACGGTTAGACCAGTCTGGGTTTAATGGGTTATGGCGGTGAAAGTTTTGCCACAATACCGCTGCAATATCAGCCATACCCATCGGCGCACCAGGGTGGCCAGAGTTAGCTTGTTGAACGGCATCGACAGCAAGTATGCGAATAGCATTTGCAGATTGAGAACTAGGCAGAGTCATCTTATTAGCTTCCTGTTAATATTATAATATAAATAATATCGCAAAAACTCATCCAAATAGCAACTTAATAAAGCGCTATGCCAGTAATGACGTGTATTTAGGCCCATTTTGTACCGCTAAGCGCAGGTTTTAACACCATTTTATTGTTAATAACTTTTTCTAACTAAAGAGATGACAACACCGCTCAAAATAACCAAGCAAAAGTAGTGAAATATGCTTATTTATCAAGCAATTTCCTTAACTAATTTAGATTACAAAAACCAGACCTTGCTACAATTTGGTACATTATTTCATTGTTCAAGCCATTAATAACAACTTAATGTTAACGAGATTTTTCATTTAGGTTGTTTATTTGTGACTGTTCTAGGTAGTTGCTCGCTTGGGCTACGATCTTTATTTTTAATTAGTGCGCTTTGCCTTTCAGCAATGGCAAGCAGCACTGACTCTGCGTATTTAGCTGATGAAGGAGTAAGCCTTGGTTTAAGCCTAGGCTATGGTCAACTCGACAACCCAGTTTATAAAAAAGACGACATTCCTCTTTATGCCCTACCGCGTATAGAAGTATTTGCCGGTGACTTTTCATTTGCAAATACTCAGTTTGCTTGGACACCCGTGTGGGGCGATCACTATCAAGTGTCGTTATTCACCCAACTCAATGAAGATGGGCTGTATTTTGCCAAACACTCAGCAGCACTAACTGCAATTAGAACAACCAGTGGCCGCCCTTCAATGACACCGCCACCACCCGGTTCAAGCATTGAAGCACCAGTGGTGATAAAACGCCGCGGTGATATTACTAAAATATCAAAACGTAAACTGTCGGCCATGAGCGGTATTGAAGCGATTGTTGACTGGCAAAGCTGGCGTTTTAGCGCGTATTGGTCAATGGAGCTCACCAACTATCACAAAGGGTTACAAGGCGCATTGTCTGCACAGCGCTTGTTTTTGTTTGATCAGCATCTAGTTTTACTCGGCGCTGAAATACAGCATTTAAGTGCCGGTTTAGTGGATTACTACTATGGCAGTGCTGCAAAAGAGATACGAGCCGGGTTTAGCCCTTTTTTAGGCCACTCCAGTCAAAAATACAATCTAAAAGCCAGCTATCAATATCAATTTAATCAACAATGGCAATTCATAAGCGATGTAAAATACCAACGCTTATCTTCAGGTATCGCCGATAGCCCCCTTATTGATGACCGTAACTTATTGTCTTTTTATGCTGGCTTGGCGTGGAATTACTGATGATGTTGCGCTCTCGGCTTTTTTCACTCTTATTCATTTGCAGCCTTTCGTTTGTTGGCAGCACATTTGCACAAGCAGGCTACATTGAAGCAACACCAGAAAACTGTGTAACGGTAGAGCAAGACTGCGTGATGGATGTCTCCATTAATTGGTATACCGAAGTCAGCGAAACAGTGTGTATTCGCGTTACCGATCAAGAAATTAGGCTGTTCTGCCAAAAGCCAAATCAAGGGCAGAACTTTGCAATCACAGTGCAAAACAATCGCAACATTGTGTTAGAGCTACTCAGCGAGCAGCTAGAACCACTAGAAAGCACTGAAATTAGTTTATTCCACCAGCATGTTAAAAAACGCCGACGTGATATCGCATGGAGTATTTTTTGATGAGCCAGCATACTATTTTATATATTGAAGATGATTTAAAACTTGCCCAGCTAGTCTCTAATTATTTAAGCAATCATGGATATATCATTGAACACTTTGATAGTGGTTGCCATGCCTGTTACCAAGCAAGTAGTAAGAAATACGACTTAATTTTGCTCGATATCGGATTAGGCTCGGAAGATGGCTTTGAGATCTTTAAAGAACTAAAACAATACCAAGATACGCCAATTATTTTTATGACCGCAAGGCAGAGCCAAGTCGATCATATTACTGGCCTTGAGCTAGGCGCCGATGATTACCTAACCAAACCTGTTTCCCCGTCCATTTTATTAGCGCGAATAAATAACACGATTCGCCGCAGCCAAGCTATAAAACCAACAAGCACCACTCACAACGCCCATAATATTCGCTTTGGCTCGTTGAGTATTAATACTATTCAGCGCGAAGCTTACCTGCATAGCCAGCCACTTGAACTGACCAGTGCAGAGTTCGAAATTTTGATCCAGCTTGCTAAATCACCGGGCCAGTTGGTCAGTCGAGACCAATTATTTGATGGCACCATTGGTCGTAAATACGATGGTCAAAGCCGCACCATCGATGGCCGCATTAGTCGCTTACGCAAAAAGCTCGGTGACGAAGCGGTGCCGGCACAAAAAATCGTCACTGTTTGGGGTAAAGGATATATTTTTTCTCCACAAGCGTGGGGTTAATGCAGTTTGCTACGCCTGTTTTGTTATTTGTATTTAACCCTAGCTGTTTGTCTAGGAAGTGCCGCTTGGTTATTGGAAACTTATTTTCCAAACCCACCGAGTTACAGTACAGAGCAGCAGTTAGCAGAAAACATCTTGAGTCTTGCGCCCAATAACCCTGCTATTAAACACACACCTCTGGCGAACTTTTACCTTGGTGAACAATTACAGGCATCACTTTTAGCAGGTCAGGTAATTAGTGTTAACGATGCCAATAACAATGTTTACTTTCATAAACTTGCAGATGATAGACAGACCCTATTAAGCATAGGCCCATACAGCCAACCTGCTGATCAGGGTTATCAGTCTTTAGTGAGCCTACTGTTTTACTCTAGCCTTGCCTTAGCGGTGGTGATTTTTACGGGCCCACTACTGTTTGACTTAAATAAGCTACGTAAAGCCAGTAGTAAAATGTCTAATGCCGACTTTACAGCACAAGTGCACTTCACACGTTTTAGCTTGCTAAAAAGCATTGGCGATACCTTTGATAACATGGCATTAGCGCTTCATAACCGGAATCAAAGTCAACGCGAATTAATCAATGCTGTTTCCCATGACTTTTTAACGCCTATATCGCGGGCTAAATTCGCCCTCGAAGCAGTCGTTGATAACAACGCTTACCGACACAGTGTGTTGCAAGACATTATTGAACTTGAGCTTTTAGTCGAAGAGTTTTTAACTTATGCCGAGCTTGAACAATGCGAACCCACTTTGTTAGTGAAAGACTACTGCCCAAATGAACTATTACAGCCCTGCATTACTAAGTTTCAAAGCTATAGCCCTTTGGCTATTCGTCTTGACTGCGAATTAACAGCAATTTGCGTTGATAAACAAAGCTTTCAACGCTTATTGCAAAACTTACTCGGGAATGCGGTTCGCTTTGCTAAAACGCAAATCCATATCAAGGTTTCACAATACGAAAACGGCATTTTGTTAGTGATTGAAGATGATGGCCCGGGGATCCCTGAAAAAATGCGCGCCAGCCTCATGCAGCCATTTTCTAAAACCGCTTCGGTGCACCAAACAGGCTATCAAGGTGTTGGCCTTGGCTTATCAATCGTTAAGCAGCTATGCCTGTGGAACAACGCAAAATTTAGCTTAGATAACGCGCAAACCTTAAGCGGAGCAAGAGCAAGTATTCTGTTTCGATAAGCAGTTTTTCGGTAAAAATGTACCAAGCTGTAACAGTGTGTGCCAATTGTTTACATTTCATTGATGTTATAGTCACAACTCAACACTATCCCTACTGATTACAACCGTTCGCCGCTAGCGCGAGCTCATAATTATAATCCTTCGAGGGAAGTTAGATCACATGTTCAATATGAAAAAAGTATCAGTGATGGTCGCATCTGCACTTTACTTAGGTGTAGGTACGTCTGCTGCTGCGCTAAATGACCAAGCATGGCCAGAAATGCCAGCAGGCTATGCGCCAAAGCAAACCGTTACCAATGAATTTGTGTGGGAAGACAAGGTTAACAACACAGTTAAAAAACAAAGCCGCGTTTTCACACCAGAGAAAGATATTAGTGGTATTCAAACTTATATCGTGCAACTGGACGATGCACCTATTTCGACTTACCAAGGTGGTGTTAAAGGGCTTGCGAGCACTAAAGAAGTTGTAATGCAGACGCAACAAGCAACTAAGCGCTCAACGCTTAATATGGCGCAGCCTGCTATCGCAACTTACGCTAACCACCTAGCAAGTAAGCGCCAGTCAGTACTGAGTACTGCGATGAGCCAGCAAGGCTTGAGCCTAAATGTTGAGCGCACATTCAATGTGACATTAAACGGTTTCACCACCAAAATGACACAAGATGAAGCAAAGCGCCTTGCTAAAGTGGCAGGTGTTAAGAAGATCACTCGCTCAAAAATCTACAGCCTAAATACGTTTAATACTATTGAGCAAACAGGTGCTTCTGCACTTTGGAGCGCAAGTGCTAGCAACCCTAGCAGCAACAAAGGTGAAGGCACGGTTGTCGGTATCATTGATACGGGTATCAACACCGATCATCCATCATTCGCAGCTGTAGGCGGCGATGGTTACACTCACACCAATCCTCTAGGCGACAAGTACCTAGGTGACTGTGCAACTGCTGAATTTGCTGATCTGTGTAACGACAAGCTAATTGGTGTTTATTCTTACCCTGAGATCACCGCAGCTTATGTGGATTCCGTATTTGAAGAGACTCGCCCTGAAAATGGTGAAGACTACCATAGCCATGGCTCACACGTTGCCGGTACAGCAGCAGGTAATATCCTTTACGATATTCCTTACAAACTGACTGAGTATGAAAGTCAATCATCTGGTTTAGAAACCAATGTAACTTTCCCGCAAGTATCAGGTATGGCACCCCACGCCAATATCATTTCATACCAAGTATGTTGGCCGGGTGGTTCTGGTGACCCTTATGCGGGCTGTCCAACAAGCGCTATCTTAGCAGCCGTTGAACAAGCTGCGATTGATAATGTTGACGTACTGAATGCGTCGTTAGGTGGTCTTGAAGAAGATCCATGGAGCGACCCAATTGAGCAAGCATTCATGAATGCGGCCGAAAGCGGTGTATTTGTGGCGGTAGCGGCAGGTAACAGTGGCCCTGAATATTCAACGGCTGACCACTCATCACCTTGGGTAACCACCGTTGCAGCTCATACCCCTTCAACCAAAGTAAACTTTGGTAACAAACAACTTAAAAACCTAACTGGTGGCGATACTTCTGCACCGGGTCCATTCACAGGCGCAGGCGTTAACTTTAACGAGTTAACCGGTTTGATTTTCCCTGCAACTGATTTTGAAAATCCAAATGAAAGCTCAAGCTATGCACTTGCCAACTGTGACAAGCCATTCCCTGAAGGTACATTTGATTTAGTGGATGATCCTACAACCGCTATCGATGAAAGTGCGCAAGACGTGATTGTTGTATGTAAGCGCAGCTCTTACCCACTTTACTCAAAATCGTTAAACGTAAAAGCAGGTGGTGCAGAAGGTTTAATTATTTATAACCATGTATCATTTTACGATAACTACACAATTCCATCGGTTACATACCCAATTCCGACCATTCACATTAAAAACGTCGATGGTAAAAGCTTATTAGAATGGTTAAGCACTGGCGACAGCCACATGGGTACCATTGAAGCAACCGAAGGCACCGTAGATACCGTAGATAAAGACCGCATTGCTTACTTCTCTGGCCGTGGTCCATCATACTTTGGCTTTGACACCTTACTTGTAGACGTTGCTGCACCGGGTGTTGATATCTATGCGCCATCATCAGACGATCAACCGTTTACCAGCAACCCTGCGACGTCAGACTGGCAATCAATGTCTGGTACATCAATGGCAAGCCCACACGTTGCAGGCGCGGCAGCATTGTTAAAACAATCTCACCCTGATTGGACACCAATGCAAATTCAATCAGCATTGATGTTAACTGCAAACAATCAAGTTGCTTTAGCACAGTACCTAAACAACTACACCGATGATGGCTTTGATGCTGCCCTTGCTGAAATGGGTTCGGGTAAAATGCAAGTTGAGCGTGCTGATAAAGCAGGCCTATTGCTTGATGAAAGCATTGCTAACATGGCAGCTGCAAATCCAAGCCTAGGTGGCCGCGAAAAAGCGCTAAACACAGCTTACATGGTTGATAATGACTGTGGCTTTAAGTGTACGTTTATCAGAACCTTTACGGCGACAGAAGACGCAAGCTGGACACTTCATACAGAAAACTGGATTGGTAATAGCAAAATTAGTGTTGAGCCAAGCAACTTTGATATCAAAGCAGGTGAAACACAAAGCATTGTTGTTACGGTTGAAGCAAGCCAACAAGCAACACCACAAGAAATTGTTGATTACACGGGTAACCAAGGTCAAATCGTGATGACCTCAAGCAACCCTGAATCACCTATTTTAGAAATGCCTGTATGGACTTTCACTGGTGATACTGGTTTACCTGAGTATATTCAAATTGATGCACACCGCCGTTCTGCAACGATGAAGGTTGGTCCATTCAATACTGATGAAATCAGTAACTTAACCACACAATCGTACGGCTTAGTAAAAGGCCAAGTTGAAACAGTACACCTATTCAACGACACCACACCTGGCGACCCATTCGATAGCGTAGAGGTTGAAGGTGAAGGCGACGCTGTAAACAACAACCACATTCAGTGGACGACTGTGCCTGAAGACGCAAAAATGCTAAGCGCAAGCGTCATGAACGACACATCACGTGTACTTGTTTTCATGGGTAAAGATAGTAACGGTGATGGCATCGCGTCTTATGAAGAAACGCTATGTATGTCAACTAGCTACACCCTAACTAACTTCTGTAACATTGTTGATCCTGAAGCCGGTGAGTACTTCACGTTATACATGAGCCTACAAACTTTATCGTATGGCGAAGTTGATGAAGGTATCGAAGTATCGTTTGCTACAGCGGTGACCACTGAAGACAATGGCTCACTCACTGTAACAGGCCCAAGCAGCGTACCAGGTTATGACGAGCTTGAACTTGACCTTGCTTATAACCTACCTGAGATGGAAATTGGCGATATCTACTTCGGTGGCTTTGATATTGGTAGCAACCCTGAAGATGCTGGCAACCTAGGTTTCGTACCAGTGATCATCGAGCAAGTTGATAAAGACGTGACCTTTACTGCTAACAAAAACAAGGCATATGTAGGTGACTTAGTTGACTTCGAAATCAGCGTTATTGCGAATAACGAAGATGAAGCTCGTCAGTTTGCTCTAAACACTGAGTTCCCTGTGGGCGTAGACATTGTTCCTGACAGCATTGTCGCATCTAACTCAACGCCAGTAACACCTATGCTAGATAGCAATGCACTAGCACTGGTTGGCGTACAAGAAACGACTAAAAATGTTGAGCGTAATTATAACATTACCACCAACATCACTGACGAAATGTGTTCATTAACATCGGCGCATTCACCAGATCCTTACTACCTAGAACTGCGTGAGCTTGGCTGGCGTACACTAGAAGGTGTTGAAGGTCGTTACTACAACGAGTTCGAGTACACATTTAAAGAAATCATGAACACTAATCTTGATGTGTCATTCCCATTCTTTAATAAGTACCACTTTGACTCAATTAAACTTAACCCAGCTGGCTTAGTCACATTTGGTTCGCAAGGCCGTACAACGCCATTCCACGTTGAACTGCCTGAGGGTTACACTCAGCCGCCACCGCCGCCTTACCTAATCGCACCTTTCTGGGTTGGTGACAACATGATCCCAGAGCGTGTTGACGGTGGTTACGGTAACTATGACGCCAACGCAGGTATCACACCAACTTACACAGTATCGCGTGAGTGGTTAGTACTTGAGTGGGATAATATCCAGCGTTCAAGAACTGAAGGCCAATCTGTTGACGTTGAAATGTTCATGCGCATGGGCATTGACTATGAGCCAGGTGAATACGAGCTACTATTTGCTTATGACAACCTAAGCTTAGTTGATGCACAAGGTTCTATCGGCTTGAAAGCTGCCGATGGTCGTGGCTTTATCAGTGGTGATATTCCTATCGATTTAAACATTGGTAACAAGTACGGTTTCAACAATATGGACGAAGTACTGCACGACAAACTAGTTGTCTGTCTTGACTACACGGGCCCTGAAATTTCTAAGTTTGACGTGAAATTCCAAGCATACATTGGTGAGCAAGCGGCGAATCAAACGCATCAACTATCTCTTACAAATGGTTTAGTTGGCGCAGATGATGAAACCATCACCCTTGATCTTGAAGTTATCGGTAACCTAGAAATGGCAGCCTTAACGGATATGTCAGTGGCAGAGAACGAATCGATTAGTTTTGACGTGCTTTATGCTGACGAAAACCAAGTGAGCAACCAAATCGACGTGTTAGGTGAAAACTTCACTTTTGAAGTCTCTGGTCACACATCAGGTAGCACAGTGACTATCACGCCAGCGGCGAACTTCCATGGTGACATTGATGTAACAGTAAAAGTTAGCGACAGTGTTAACCCAACTGATGCAGCAATGAGTTCATTTGTATTATCGGTGATGTCTGATGGTGAAGAGCTCGGCTGTACTGACAGCTCAGCATCTAACTATGATGAAAGCGCCAATACTGATGATGGTAGCTGTACTTTCCCTGAGGCAGTGATTCCAGAAGCTGAGATTGAAAAAGACAAGAAATCATCAAGCGGTTCATTCGGCTGGTTACTACTAGCTGTTGCACCACTGATGGCACTTCGTCGTAAAAAATCTCGAATTAACTAAGGACTAGTTAATTAGGATAGTAAGTAGGTAATGCCGATATGCTTAGCATATCGGCATTTTTCGTTATAAATACTTTAACCAAGGCTTGCTAGCCTTACGCTTGTATTCACTAAACTTCTTGGTTGGCCAATAAAGCCCTATTGCCAGCAACAAAGTAATAAACCAAATACCTGATATATCACTGACTCCTAAATATTGCCCTTGATTTGCCCCCCAGATCAGCATGCCTATTTGATACATAAATAGCAGTACATAGAGGTGGAAAATATAAAAGAACATAGGCACAGAGCCATATACACGTAGCGCATTCGTAACGCGGTTGAGTGGTCTTTCAAATAACCATAAGCCAACAAACATGCCTGCTAACGTGATCAGCAAAAAGCTCAGTGACGGTGGGTACTTAGTCACATTAAACACCGACATCATGGTTTCGGTTGTGGTGCTAAACGTTTGCCATGGCAAGGTTTCACCATAAATATTAAATCCACGCAGCAGCGCAAATAACCCCACACATAACAGGGCTAACAGCAGCAATGCTCGTTTACGTGAATCCGCCGATTGAGTGTGCGCATATAAAGGACCGGCACAGTAACCCAATAAGATAACGCCAATCCAAGGCAGCACTGGGTAGCTAATTTTTACATCGATTAAACCACCTTGTGATAGATAGCCTCGGTCATGCAAAATCGTCCACAGCGAGTAACCAAACTCATCGGGCGTAAAGCTGATAGGAGTCAGTAAGTTGTGACCAAATACAATAACCAAGCCAAGCACCAGCAATAGATTGCGCGGCAACTTAATCAGTACTGCTAACACCAGCATACAAAGGCCAATCGCCCACATCACTTGCAGCCAAATAGTGTGGTAGTAACCCATCCACGAAAAACAAATCAGGGTCACTTCAAGGGCGATTAAAAATAGCCCTCGCTTGACTAAAAAGCTTCGTGCTGAACGCGCCACGCCACTTGCTGGGTGACTATAAAGCCACGCCGACAAACCGGTTAAAAAGATAAAGGTTGGCGCACAAAAGTGCGCCGCAAAGCGGCTCCAAAAAAGCCCCGGCGAAGTGGTATCAACCACCATGGGATCAGCCACCTGCATGTGCAAGAAAAACCGCTCTCGCACATGATCAAGTAACATCAGCAGAATAACGACACCACGCATGATGTCGATACTGTGAATACGGCTTTTAACTTGTTCAGAAGTCATAACTTACGCCAAGTTTAAATTGTGTCGGCGCACCTGGGTAGGCCCACAATGCATTGTAAGAACTGGCGATATATTGCTCATCAAACACGTTATCAACATTCAGTGATACCGTTGTACGTTCAGTCGCTCGCCATTTAGCAAATAAACCAACAGTTTGGTAACTCGGTAATCGGAAGGTAAGATCAGCTGGGTCACCCAAACGGTCAGACACATATTGATAATGACCACCAATCTTTATGTCTTGTGCGAATACACTTAGATCATGGTTTAAGCCAATCGAAAGGTTATTCTTTGGTACGTTCACAAGTGGACTGCCCTTAGGAATTGGCACTAACCAATCAACATTTAGACTATCTGTTGCAGTCTCGGCATCCACATAGGCATAAGATAGGGTGTACTCGGTATTGTCACCCAATGAACCTGTTAAATCTAACTCAAAACCTGTGCTATTAGCTTTACCTACAGGTGTTGAATAACCCACATTTACTGGATCTGCCACCAGCATATTGCTCTTACTCGCATCAAAGTAAGCAAGCGTACCGCTGATATTGGCGTAGCTAAATTTAACACCTACCTCAAACGAGTCGCTTTCTTCAAAACCGAATGGATTACCTTCGGCATCGGTGCCGCTCAGTGGTAAAAAGCCTTCTGAATAGCTTGAGTAGAGGTTAATGTCGTCATTAAGGGCATAAACCACACCAAAACGTGGACTAATGCGGTTTTCTTTGCTGTTTGATGCAACACCAGACTTAGTTTCAAAGATATCTTGTTCAATTTCATCAAAACGCAGACCTAACATCACTTTTAAGTTATCGGTTAGATCTAGTTGGTCTTGCAGGTAAATACCGTACGCATTTTGCTGTTCGTTATTTTCGTACTGCATGCTTACTTCAGGGCCTTCAGTGGTGCTGTACTCTGGCTCATAGATATCAATGGTGTAAGTGCCATTACCACCACGGTAGCGATAAAGCCCCGTGCGTAGCTCATAGTCGTAACCATCAACACCAATCATTACATGGTTGGTGATACCAGCAACATCAAAATGACCGCTTAATTCAAAGCGCAGCGATAAATCATCAGACTCATAATCACGGTATCTGTGTTGGCGAGTTAAAGTTCTGCCATCATCAAATAATGACTGACGCGATGGTGACAGCTCAGCATCTGACGAATAACCCGTTAGCGTTGCAGTACGGTAACTAGCACCTAATAACAAGCTCCAAGCTTGGTTTAGATCGTTGCTGTAATTTAATTGATGACCGCGTGAGTGTACCTTGGTTGGTGCATCATTTGGGTTACCTAAAAAGCGTGACTCAGGTACGGTATCAAAATCACCATTTAACACCACAATACCGCGGTCATACATTTGCTGTTGGTCAACATACTCAAACTCATAAGTCAGCGATGAGTTATCGTTGATTTGATAATAAAGCGAAGGCGTAATCACGAATTTGTCGTGGTGCACATAATCTCTAAAGCTATCGCTATCTTGCCATGCACCATTGATACGAAACGCTAAATCATCGCTTAGACCGTTAGTGTAATCACCTTGAATACGCTTGTGATCATCGCTACCGAACTCAGCTTGAAGTTGCCCTTGCTGATAAAACTGGGGCTTTTTAGTAATAATGTTTACGGTACCACCCGGCTCTGAACGGCCATAGAGTGCTGAGCCCGGTCCTTTTAATACTTCGATGTATTCAATGTTTGATACATCACGCGGGCCTGCAAAGCCGCGTCCACCACTAAAGCCGTTAACTAAATACCCAGACGGCATATTTTCGTTACCCGACAAACCACGAATTGAATAGCTATCCCACAGCGCGCCACCATTATTCTTGCGAGTAATGCTGGCAGAAAAATCCAGTGCATCACGAAACTTAGTGATACCGTTATCAGTCATCATGTCTTTACTTAATGTGGTGATCGATTGCGGTAAATCTTTTGTTGGAATATCACCACGAAACGCTTGCTTATGTTCAATGGTGATTGTTTCGATATCGCTGTTATCAGCTGCGTATGTATTCGCTGCAAACGCCGCAGCTAAGGCTAAACTTAGTGTTGAGTACTTCATAAGGTCTGATTGTAGTAATTAAGGGAAATGTTTTGTTATAAAATAACACAAATGAGCATATTGATATAGTATAACAAATCATTTGCACAGAATTTTTACCTATCTTTTTAATGTTTACATCATGCAAGTTCATCACTAGTATTAATAAATGACTAAAAAACAAACAAGTTAGGGAAAACTATGTATAAATCACTTTTCGCATTAACGCTCGTATGCACATCTATAAGTTCATTCGCTAACCCTGATTTATCAGGCCGAAACCCTTTTGTTGATATTCAAGCACAGGTACTCGACACCTCCACAGGTAAGCCAACATGGCAACGTCTTGATCATATTCCTTATGTACAATACCCAACGGGACTACTTAATCAGCAAGGTAGTGGCTGTGCGATTGTTAACTTTGCAGTTACTCCCGATGGTGTTGTGAAAAACCTTAATATCGAGAACTCAGCACCTAAGCGCTTTAGTAAAGATGTTAGAAAAGCAGCAAGGCAAATAGTGAGAGATTGGCAATGGCCTGAACGTACTGATGATCAAACACTTGAGCTAACCATGCGTTTTGATTACTGCCTAACCTTCGATTACGACAAAAAGAGTGAAGCTATAGCTATGTGTGTTGAGCATTCAGAACAAGCCTGCGAGTAAAGCATAAATTTGCCATACAGATACTTGAGCCAATGCGAGGTATTGCCTACAATGGCGCACAATTTATTCAATGCAGATCGCAATTATGACTGATACACAAAAACCAGAATTACCAAACCAACTTTCTATTAATCCACGTAGTAAATTTTATGTGGAAGAAGTATTCGAGCATGAAATTGGTGTAAAACTTAACGGCAAAGAGCGTTTTGACGTTGAAGAATATAATATCAGCGAAGGCTGGATCAAAGTCGCTTCTCCAAAAGCGCTTGATCGCCGCGGCCAACCTTTACTATTAAAGGTAAAAGGCACTGTAGAAGTATTCTACAAGTAATGATTTGTCGGCTAAAGCTTGCTTTAGCCGATACTCCCTCTAAATTCACGCCCCTAATTTATCGATTGATTTCTAGACACATTTTGTAACACTGCGTTCATCGCAACTGCATCGCTATTTAAAACTGAATTGTTATGATGTAACAGTTCCCAAAATAGGATGTAATCCCATGAAAAAACTAACAACGTTGGCACTGGCCATGGCTGCGACACTGGCACCTTGGGCATCAGCTTACGAAACAAAAGACACGCGCTTACTGCGCTTTCCAGATATTCATAACCAAAACGTTACCTTTGTGTACGGTGGCGATATTTACATTGCTAATACACAAACAGGCGAAAGCAAACGCTTAACTGACCATATTGGCTTTGAAACCTTCCCTAAGTTTTCACCTGACGGTAAACGCATTGCCTTTGCAGCCGAGTACAATGGCAGCCGCCAAATTTATGTTATTAACAGCGATGGCTCAGGCTTAAAGCAACTGACTTACTACAACGATGTTGGCCCAATGCCACCACGCGGCGGTTTTGATTATCGTGTTCTCGATTGGACACCTGATGGCAAAAATGTGGTATTTCGTGCTAACCGCACACCGTGGGGTAAACGTATGGGTCGTCCATACATGGTGCCTGCTGACGGTGGCCTTGAGCAGCCTCTGGCTATTCCAGAAACCGGCGGCGGCATGCTTTCGCCAGATGGTAGTAAATATGTTTACACGCCAATTGACCGTGAATTTCGTACTTGGAAGCGCACCCGTGGCGGTCGTGCACAAGATGTCTGGGTTTACGATTTAAAAAGCAATACCTCAGAGCAGCTAACCAGTAACCGCGCTACCGATCAGCAACCAACCTGGGTTGGCGACAACATTTACTTTGTATCTGATCGTGATTACACCCTTAACCTGTATCAATACCAAAAAGGCGCTGAGCCGAAAAAACTAACCAACCATAAAGACTTTGACGTACTGTGGCCATCAGCTGGCCCAAATGCTGTTGTTTATGAAAATGGTGGTTACCTTTATCGCTTTGACCCAAAAACTCAAAAAAGCACTAAGCTGAGCATTAACATTGCTGGTGTGCGTCAATACGCAATGCCGTACACAAAAAATGTGAGTGACTTTATCGACTCAATGTCGATTTCTCATGATGGTAAACGTGCACTCTTTACTGCCCGCGGTGAGCTATTTAGCGTACCGGTTAAACAAGGCCCAACACGTAACCTATCTTACACAGCAAAAGGCCGCGAGGTTGACGCAAGTTGGTCGCCAAATGGTCGTTATATTGCTTATATGAGCGATGAAAGCGGCGAATACGAAATTTACTTAAAAGATCGCAGCGACAACAATGCCACTAAGCAGCTAACCAGCAACGGCACTATTTGGCGCTTTACACCAATTTGGTCACCTGATAGCTCAAAACTGTTATTTGCAGATAAAAACCACACACTCTGGTGGATAGATGCAAAATCGGGTAAACAACACAAAATTGATACCAGCATCTACGATGAAGAAGGTATTCGCCAGTATACTTGGTCGCCAAATAGCGAAGACATTGTGTATGTAAAAAACAATGAAAACCGCTATGCCTCACTGTGGCACTACAATATTGATAAAAAGAAAGTGACTCGCTTAACGGATGAAATGACCAATGAGCAAAACCCAACTTTCTCTCCTGATGGTCAATATCTGTACTTTAGTTCTGAGCGCGACTTTAACTTAGCCTTTAGTAGCTACGAGTTTGATTACATGTTTAATCGTGCAACGCGTATTTATGCCGCTGCCGTAAATGACAGCATCAAACCACTAATCGCACTACAAAGTGACGAAACAGCAATCGTCAGCGATAAACAAAAAGATGACGACAAGAAAAACAGTAATAACCTGCAAAGCAGTGAATTTATGCAGCGCGTTACCGCTTTAAATGCGCCAGCTGGAGATTACCGCGGTTTAACGGCAGTAAAAGGTGGCGTGCTAACACTGGCTAATGGCGGCCTACAATTAATAGGCACAGCTCACGACAGCGAGCTTGAAACTGTGGCTAAAGGGGTAAGCAGCTACACTATTTCGAGCAACGGTGAGCACCTGTTAGTGCATGCGGGTAACGATTACAGCTTAATTGAGCCTAAAGCAAAACAAGACCTAGCAGCGAATAAGCTGGATCTTAGTAACATGACCTTAAAAATTGAGCCACAAATTGAATGGCAGCAAATGTATGTTGAAGGCTGGCGTACATTACGTGATTGGTTCTACGATGAAAACCATCACGGCCAAGATTGGGACGCAATTTTAGCTAAGTATCAACCTATGGCTGATGCTATCTCACACCGTAGTGACCTAGATTACATTCTCAGTGAAATCGCAGGTGAAATAAACTCAGGCCACATTTATGTGCAGTCGGGTGATATGCCAAAAGCAGAGCGTAAAAAGCATGGTTTATTGGGTGCAAAACTTGCCAGCGATCCGTCTGGATACGTAAAAATTGAGCAAATTTTCCAAGGTGAAAACTGGCATGAAGACTTCCGCTCACCACTTGGCACAACAGGGGTAAAAGCACATAACGGCGACTACATCATTGCCGTAAATGGCCGCTCAGTAAAAGACGTCGCTAACTTCTACGAATTACTAGAGAACACTCAAGGTGAGCAAGTTGAGCTAGTCCTTAACAGTAAGCCGCGCAGCAAAGGTGCATGGCAAGTTACCGTTAAGCCTGTCGCCAGCGAGCAAGGTTTGCGTTATTTAGACTGGGTTAACTCTCGTGCAGCCTACGTTGATAAGCTATCAAATGGTCGTATTGGTTATGTTCACTTACCAAATACAGCCTACGAAGGTAACCGCGCCATGTTCAAAAACTACATGCCGCAAACCACCAAAGACGCCATGATTATTGATGACCGATACAATGGCGGCGGCTTTATTCCTGAGCACATGATCACCTGGCTTGCTCGTAAACCGCTTAACTACTGGAAGCGCCGCGGTGTTGAGCCAACGAAAACGCCACAATTTGCTCATGATGGTCCAAAAGCCATGCTGATCAATGGTTACTCAAGTTCAGGCGGTGACGCTATCCCTTACTACTTCCGTCAAGCAGGGTTAGGTAAGCTTATTGGTACCCGTACTTGGGGTGGATTAATTGGTATTTCGGGTAACCCAAGCCTTGTCGATGGCGGCCAAGTTATCGCGGCAACATTCCGCGTTTTAGATAACGATGGCAACTGGATCATCGAAAACGAAGGTGTCACCCCAGATATCAAGGTGGTTGATCGCCCAGAGCTAATCTACCAAGGTAAAGATCCATCGATTGAACGTGCCGTAGAAGAGCTTTTAAAAGAGCTAAAAGACAATCCGAAAAAGCCACTCACCGTGCCACCAGCACCGACTGACTTTTAATTCTTAACTGGTTGTTAAAAAGCAAAAAACCCCGCTGCAATGCGGGGTTTATTTTTGCTGAATGCCTAATATTCAAACTTGTATATACAAATAATTCAAGCTAAGTCAGACCATGTTAAATTGAATTTACGTAAGTATTTTTGTAATCGAGTAGAGTCATTGGCTTGTGCTTTTTTGGTACGGCTCACATCAAATAACTCACGCCCAGCTGAAGCCATGCTTGAATGTTGCTCACAAATACTAAGTACATAATTTAACTGAGCAATATCAAACTGATCTAAATTCGCTATTTGCTCTTCTGACAAATAGTGAGCAAGGCGATTAGACACTTTAGGTTGCACATTAGATTGCCATGAGTCTTGTAACCGTGCGATTTCGTCACTGACATCCGTCACAGTGATACGCGAAGAGTTCGCCAAAGTACATAAACGAGTAATTGCAGAGCTTAAATCACGAAAGTTTCCACGCCATACTGCTCGCTTCGACATAGCAAACTGCTCAAACAACTGCTTTGCTTCTTTATTGAATTGAATTCGCTGCCCGGTTTTTTGCTCAAATAAACCCATTTCATAGTCAATATTGGCAGGTATATCTTCTTTTCTGTCTTTTAATGCCGGTAACTGATAGCTCCACAAATTGATACGCGCTAATAAATCTTCACGAAACAGCCCTTTTTCGACTTCGGCTTTTAAATCTTTGTTAGTGCCAGCTATGAGTTGAAAGTCACTCGCAACAGTTTGATCACTGCCAACTGGATGAAAGGTCTTATTTTCAATAGCGTGTAACAGCATTGCTTGCTCTTCTAAACCAAGCTCGCCAATTTCATCTAAAAACAGCACACCATTATTTGCAGTGAGTAAGTAACCGCTTCGCTCTTTTTGAGCACCTGTAAAAGCTCCTTTTGTGTGGCCAAACAAAGCAGCCATGGCATTTTCACCACGTAACGTGGCGCAGTTAACCGACACAAGCTCACCTTTTAAAATGGCGCGCTTCTTTTTCAGTTTATAAATTCTCGTTGCCAACTGGCTTTTACCAGCTCCCGTAGGGCCCGTCAGAAGCATAGGATCATCTGAACGAATAGCCACAACTTCAATCTGCGCAATCAACTTATTGAATGCACTGTTTTTAGTTTGAATACCGCCTTTTAAAAATGCATTACCTTCTAAATGCTCTTTATCAAAACGAGTGGCAAGTTGATCATACTTAGATAAGTCCAAATCAATAATTTGAATCTTACCTGTCGCTTTATTTTGATTATGCTTATCGGGTGATGTTTGAATTAAACGCCCAGGAAAATGACCACTCTCGGTTAATAAGAAAATACATATCTGCACAACATGGGTGCCAGTCGTGATATGAAAAAAGTAATCGTGCTGATCAGTATCAAAACGCTGTTGATGACACCAATCATAGAGCTTGGCGTAAACCTCTTCAAAATCCCAAGGGTCTATAAAGTTAATATTTTCAAGGCATACCGTGGTTTCTGGGGAAACTGACTCAATATCTACTGCAACATTATTCGCTAAACGAGAGCTATGAGTATCATGCATCATATACAGCTTACTAACGATGAACTCTTCTTGACTACATAAGCTGACATTGGGTCGCCATCTTGCCCAACGGTCTACGCGCTTACCCACATAGTCTAATTGAGTTCCGAGAATACTCACCACAATCGTACTTTTCAAAATATATCCTTATAGATAGAAACTGTATCCATTTAAATACCAAATAACACTATCGTCAAGTACCTCATCACCCAACACAAACTACAAAAATAGAACAAAAAACATAAAAATCAGTGTGTTAATAAATAAAAAACACTCTTTTTTAGTTGTGGCACAGCTCTTGGAATAGAGAAGTGTGATTAATTAGGAGTGATTCAAATATCACCCTGGTGCGTTACACACTGTGAACACGTATGCCTAATCACAAAACTATTAATGTAGCTCAGAGGTAGAGCAGCGAAATGATTTCGTCGGTCATGGGTTCGATTCCCATCTTAATACTATAAGTAGCTCAAACAGGTAGAGCACCAAAACCAATTTGGATGTTGCGGGTTCAAATCCCGCCTTAGTCAAAATCGTAACTTTAAATGTTAGTAAGTCGTTGTTTGCGCTGACTGATAAACGCTTAAGCATGAACGATAACAGCAAGCCGGATGCTCCCTGTTATTGCGACACCCAAAGCCTTTTTCAGTTAACAAATACACACTTGCTAACTATCAATAAGGAAATAAAACATGTTAAGAAAAACACAATTAGTAGCAGAGAACCAAAGAGTGCTCGTTTTTAAAGACCAGCAACTAACAGACGTGTTAATGCCAGGAAAGCACCGTTATTGGGATTTTCAGAATCAGCTTGAGTTTGTCACCTTTGATATTAACTCGCTGTATTTCTCAGAGCGAAATACTGAACGTTTGTACCGCAATAACCCAATCTTGCAACAGCATATAAGTCATTGGAAACTTGAGAACAACGAGCTAGGTATGTTGTACGTTGATGATTTACTACAAGGGATCGTCGCTCCTGGTGAGCACTTATATATTTGGCAAGATGCAGGGGCTATAAAACTTGAAAGAATTACTCTCAACAGCACTCAAGCGCTGCCTGAGCAATTATTAAATTTAGTTAATCGAGCTGGTGCAAATAGCGCAACTCGCTTAATTAGAAGCGAAAAAACAGTCGCAATCAAACCGATCGCCGAGTTTAAAGTCGCGAAAGAGCATGTAGGCTTACTTTACATTAACGGCCATTTTATTGGGAAGTTGCAGCCTGGCATTCATGCCTATTGGCAATTTAATCATGATATTGAAGTGAAATGTTATGACTGTAGAACACAAAGCGTAGAAGTATCTGGGCAAGAAATTCTCAGCAAAGACCGAGTTAGCCTGCGCATTAATTTAACTGCCAATATCAAGCTGATAGATGCTGAGCTTGCAGCAAAGAGCGTAGATAAATTGGATGAATTCATCTACAAAACTCTACAGCTAGCACTCAGAGAAGCGGTTGGTACAAAAACGCTCGATGATATCTTATTAGATAAGTTGTATATCAATGAAACAGTGAAAGAGCTGGTGATTGAACAACTCAAGGAGATTGGTATTGCTCTATCTGGCGTTGGTGTGAAAGACATTATTTTACCGGGCGAGATGAAAGCCATTTTAAATCAAGTAGTCGAAGCGCAAAAAGCAGCTGAGGCAAATGTAATAAAGCGACGTGAAGAAACATCAGCAACACGCAGCTTACACAACACCGCGAAAGTAATTGAGAACAACCCGACGCTAATGCGCCTTAAAGAGTTAGAGGCATTAGAGAAAGTCGCAGAAAAAATAAATAACTTAACCGTTTATGGCGGCCTTGAAGGGCTAATGAACGGGGTCGTAAAAATAGCCTAACAGGCTAGGACGAGTAAGGAATCAAATTATGTGTAATAACTACAACACAATCGAACAACAAGGACAGGTACCTATAAAGGCATGGACAAAAGGCGTACCGTTTGAAGATGCAGCTATTGCTCAATTAAATAATATTGCGCAAATGTCGCTAGTTCATTCTCATATCGCGGTCATGCCAGATGTTCACATGGGCAAAGGCGCCACAATAGGTAGCGTCATTCCCTCTGTAGATGCGGTGATCCCTGCGGCGGTAGGCGTTGATATTGGTTGCGGTATGGTTGCAACGAAAACAACGTTAACGGCTTCGCAACTGCCCGATAATCTGGCGGCAATTCGTCATGCGTTTGAAGCTGCGGTACCACATGGTCGCACGGGCCGAGGTAGAGGGGCTCGCGACCGAGGTGCTTGGCATAATATTCCTGATGTTGTTGCAGGTGAGTGGCAAAAACTTGAGAAGCGGTTTGAAAAAATCTGCGCTAAGCACCCTGCAATTAAAAACAGTAATCATGTAAATCACCTAGGTACAATGGGCACAGGCAATCATTTTTTAGAGCTCTGCCTAGATGAAAACAATGCAGTTTGGATCATGCTGCACTCAGGTAGCCGAGGAGTTGGTAACCGCATAGGCACTTACTTTATCGAGTTGGCTAAAAAAGAGATGGAGCGTCATCAAATCAACTTACCTGATATGGATCTTGCGTATCTGAAAGAAGGAAGCGAATACTTTGATGACTATGTTGAGGCTGTAGAATGGGCGCAAGATTTTGCAGCTAAAAACAGAGAGATCATGATGTTTAACGCAATCAAAGCGCTTAAAAAGCAAATACCTATCGCTTTTGAAACCGCGGAGCTTGCTGTTAACTGTCATCATAACTATATCTCGCGTGAGCATCACTTTGGCAAAGATTGTTTTGTAACACGCAAAGGAGCTGTACGTGCACAAAAAGGTGAAATGGGGATTATTCCCGGAAGTATGGGAGCGCGCTCTTTTATTGTTCGCGGCTTAGGAAACCCAGATAGCTTTAATAGCTGTAGTCATGGAGCCGGCCGAGTCATGTCTCGTACAAAAGCTAAAAAGGTCTTTAATATTCAAGATCAAATAGCGGCAACCCAAGGGGTAGAATGCCGCAAAGATGCCGCGGTGATTGATGAAATTCCGCATGCGTACAAGGATATTGAAAAGGTTATGGCTGCACAGCAAGACTTGGTTGAGGTTGTACATACGCTAAAGCAAATAGTCTGCGTAAAAGGATGATAATGAACTATTTAATAATTGATGGTGCACAAGGTGAAGGCGGAGGGCAAGTACTTCGCACCGCCCTCACCTTATCAATGTTAACCAAACAAGCTATTGAAGTTGTTAATATTCGGGCCAAGCGAAAAAAGCCTGGCCTGTTACGCCAGCACCTAACCTGTGTGTTAGCAGCACAACAAATCTGTGATGCCGAAACAGCTGGAGTTGAACTGGGCTCAAACCATATTCGCTTTGCGCCTAAACAAATAAAAGCGGGGGATTATCACTTTGCGATTGGCACAGCAGGCAGTACAACGCTTGTATGCCAAACTGTATTACTGGCATTAGCGACAGCAAAGCAGCCCTCTACCATAACCTTTGAGGGTGGCACACATAATGGCATGTCACCTTCACTGTGCTTTTTTGAGCACTGTTATTTGCCAGCTTTAGCAAAAATGGGGGTACATTGCGAGCTTACAGTTACCAAGTATGGCTTTTACCCTGCCGGTGGTGGCAAATGGCAGTTAACCATTTACCCGTGTGAAACATTAAAGCCCTTTGCGCATTTTGCACCGCCAACTAAGGATGCCAAAAAGGCGATTAAAGTACTTGTTAACAAGTTACCGGGGCATGTTGCGAAGCGTGAAATTAGCACTGTAAAACAAGGCCTTGATTGGACAAGCGCTGAAACCACGATAACTCGTGTAGAAAGTATAGGAGCTGGAAACAGCTTGCAGCTACATATAACATCAGACACTCATAACAGTATTTTTGAAGTTATTGGTCAACATGGCGTTGCAGCACAAAAAGTGGCTCTCAAAGCAGTAGAGCAGGTTACACAATTTATCCAATCAGCAGCGGCAGTAGAAGAACATCTGGCAGATCAACTGCTTTTGCCATTAGCTTTGGCCGGTAAAGGCGAGTTCAAAACCAGTGAACCAAGCTTGCACGGCTTAACCAATGCAGAGGTCATAAAAACGCTTTTGCATGTAGAGATAACGTTTACTCAGCTTGATGATAACCTTTGGCAGGTATCATTAACTGATACCTAATTAGGATGATCGGCAATGGAAAACACATTAAAACATGTTTATTTAGTCGGCGGTGCAGTTCGCGACAAATTGCTAAACAGAGCGGCAGCTGATCAAGACTTTGTTGTTGTGGGTGAAACACCAGAAACCATGTTAGCCCTAGGTTTTGAAACTGTTGGTAGTGATTTTCCTGTATTTTTACATCCAACCACCAAGCAAGAATATGCCTTAGCTCGCACTGAACGAAAGCAAGGTCGTGGTTACAAAGGGTTCACGGTGAATGCCTGTACCAGCGTAACTTTAGAAGACGACCTTGCGCGACGAGACTTAACTATCAATGCAATGGCGATGAGTGCCGATGGCGAGCTTATAGACCCATTTAACGGCCAACAAGATTTAAATAACAAAGTACTTAGACATACATCAGCCGCATTTGCTGAAGATCCATTACGTGTACTGAGAGTGGCTCGATTTTTAGCTCGTTTTGGTGAAAGCTTTAGTATACATCCGGAAACCAAGGCATTAATGATGCAAATACACCAACAAGGTGAATTAGCTTATTTAACGCCAGAACGGGTTTGGAAAGAAACCGAAAAAGCACTTGCTGAGCCTCACCCTGAGCTTTACTTCAAGACGTTGTATGGTCTAGGTGTGTTTCCAGAAATAGATGCAATGAGTGGTGTTCCCCAACCAAAAGAACACCACCCTGAGGGCGATGTTTACACCCATACACTGTTAGTTTTGCAAAGAGCGGCTCAGCTAAATTTTGATGTAGAAACTCGCTTTGCCGCATTAACGCATGATTTTGGCAAGGCGACGAGCTTTGAGCTAAACGGCAATTTACATGGCCATGAACAACGCGGCGTAGCAGTGATCAAGGCGTTTTGTCAGCGTTTAAAAGTGCCTAAACGGTTTTATGAGCTGGCAGCATTAACCAGTGACAATCATACGCGTTGTCACAAAATCGCACAGCTAACACCAAAAAAATTACATAAATTACTTGTCGACAAGCTAAATGCGCAAAATAAGCCTGCGCGCTTTTTGCAGTTTTTGGATGCGTGTCAGTGTGATGCGCAAGGACGGGGACCAAGTTTTATACATCGCCCTTATGCGCAACGAACACTTGCACTGGATTTAGTAAAACAACTAAACAAGCTAGATAAAAAAGCACTTGTGCAACAAGCAATACACCAAGGTAAAAGCGGCATAGCCATCGGAAAAGCAGTTCGCGAAGCAGAAATAAAGCAACTACGTGATTACTTCACGGAGCAAATTAGTAAGGAAACAAAATGAATAACACAACAGCACACTCAGCAATCGATGACAGTGTAAGAGCTGAAATAATGCGACGCATAAAAGCGGCAGAATCAGAACATAACGTTAAAGTGTTATTTGCTATTGAGTCGGGTAGCCGAGCATGGGGATTTGCAAGTCCTAACAGTGATTATGATGTGCGCTTTATTTATGCGCATGCTAAAGATTGGTATGTAGCAATTGATGTTGAAGAGCAAAGAGATGTAATTGAATACCCAATCGTCGATGAAATCGATATAAATGGTTGGGATATTCGTAAAGCACTCAAACTATTCAGCAAATCAAATCCCGCGTTTATTGAGTGGTTACAATCACCCATAGTGTATGTTGATGATGGCTTTTTTGCTGCACATGCAAAGCGGCTAATGCCACAGATAGTGTCATCTCATAAAGGCATTTATCATTACCTGCATATGGCAAAAGGTAACTTTAGAGAGTATCTAAAAAAAGAGCGTGTGCCGCTGAAGAAATACTTTTACGTATTACGACCACTACTGGCGATTATGTGGCTCGAAAAATACGATGAACCTGCTCCGATTGAGTTTGATAAACTAAGGGAGCTTGTCAAAGAGAACCTTGCATTGGATGCTGCGATTTCAGATTTGCTCGCCCGAAAACGGGTAAGCTTAGAAAAAGAATACGCGCCAGCTGTGCCTGTAATTAATGAGTTTATTGAAGCAGAGTTAACACGGCATGAAAACTACACAGCTAACGTAAAGAAGAAAGTCGTCGATTTTGATGCTTTAAATCAGTTGTTTAAAACGACACTTATGCGATACGAGAGCGAATAGTTTTGTTATTTAAAATTAAAAAGGAATTATATGAAAAAGCTCATTACTTTGCGTTTACCCGCAATTTTAGCAAGCCTGATATTAATAGCGGGATTGATTTCATTAACATGGGAGAGTGGCACTTCCTATGATGATGGAGGGCTGGGTACGTTTTCATTTATTATCTTGATGCCAATAATGATATTAAGAAGCCTGATAAAACTCCCTGTATGGGTGCTCGTTCCTACGATTAGTGGTGGCCTATTCTATCTAGATTATTTTTTAAATAAGCGCTTAAAAAACAAAGAATAGGCTCGCAATGCGAGCCTATTTTGTAACAATTAAAAACGACCAAATTGATAAAGTAGCTGCCCTGCTTCGCCAATCACTAATTGTCTATGTGTTTGGCTTTGCCAAGGCCATTCAAACTTTTTAAGCTGATTTTGCTGCACGTCATCACTGACGCTAAACGTTCTATTGTGGTTGTATTGTTTTAAGCTTTTAGCACTTAATTGAAATACCACTAATGTGACTAATGCCCCGTAATTAATAGCTAACTCAATCAATGGTTCTCTAAAGTCTTTACGAGTGTTTGTAGCATCCCACACTAGGTTTCTTTTTTCAGCTAGTGCCTTTTTAAAGCGTTGCTTAGCAAGTTGCAAAACTTGCCCGCGACTTTTTTGGCAGCTACGTTTACCGTTAATTTCAGCCCTAATGTCATCAAGTGAGATGACTTCAAAATCGACTAAGTTATTTGCGATCCAAGTTGATTTTCCACTGCCGCTGATACCACACATAATGTAGCAATGACTGTACTGCTGACAGGTTGTATAGTTTTTCGCAATGGCTTCTTCGACAAGCTTAATGTCGCCATCAGCTAACTGTTTTATGGCATAACCATCCAACAATGTTTGCTCTGACTTAGTAGGCTTAACCTGTATCCGCGCTAAATATGTAGTTGTGGGATTAGTTACCCCCCATAACTCATAATCTTGTGCAAACATGCGATACTGCTCTAACAAATCAAGCTGTACTGCCAAGTCATTGCAAACTCGACCGCGCATATCGGCTAATTCAAGCCAATAGAGAAGTTCTAAATCTGCATTTAGTGATAACTTGAAATAATCACTAAACTCTTGATTTTTAATCACAAGGCGTTTTGGCACTTGATGAAAACCCACCAAGCCCATAATTACCATGATCACACTGTGCTCAAGCGGAAGCTCTATCAACTTAGTTGCTAAATAACTTGCACCAATTTCTTCGTGTAACGGAGCTACAACCCTTAACTGACCTTGAATCTCCTTTTTTCGGGTGGTCAATGGCTTGGCTATATCATGCAGTAAGGCAGATAAAATCAATGCTTGTCGCTTTTTACCTGTGATATGAGAAGCCTCAGCAGCAAGCAACTCATAAAGTGCTTTAAGCACTAAATCAGTATGTATTGCGACATTACCTTCTGCATGCCAAATTGAATCCTGCTCTGTTTGTTCAAATTCATTTAATAACGGAAAAAAGCGCCCTAGATTCATTACACATTCGGCAAAACTAGGAGTACTTTGCAGCTCAAGGCTGGCTAACCAGTTTTCAACTTTTTCCATGCTTGCCCCCTGCCGATTTTTGTAAACCATTTGCAATAACGTCTGCGTACATCCAATGCTGCTCGGTGGTTACATGGTTATTTCTAACCCACTTAGCTACCGCACTTGCAAAATCTTTGTAATGAAAACCTTCAGCAAGTCGCACCACATAGCCTTCTTGGTTCACTGTATCTATCGAAATAGCTTTAATTGTTTGCTCACACCAAAGACCAACATACAGCTCCTTTGGCGTTGTTAGCCCCAAGCTTGCAAGAAACTGCTTAGTGTCTTGCCAACTTAAACTCTGATTGAGCTCATTCCACACAGAAAAAGCCATAAAATAACTTGGCAAATTGTTGTATGAGATTGAATGCCTTGCATAAAGGTTCTCACCACAAATACGCCATCCGATTGGTATTTTATAACCTACTTGCGCTTGCAGTGCTTTTACCCAAGCGCGCGATGGATGAAAGCGGCTATCAATCGATCTTGCATGAATGTAGTCATTGTATAAGGTGGTATTTTCACCATCCATTTTTTCCGTGACCACAACTTGTTTGCCTACAAAATGGCTTAAATCTCGTTGCTTTACGTCGTCATTCGTAGCCCCCAATGACCATGGAAGGTGTGGGGTACGAGGATATTTAATTCTCATCATATTTCTCCATATCTACTCTAATTAGTAGCTAGATTCATTTAGCTTTCAAAGAAATAGACACAGCAGTACGTACTCATAGTAGTGACACTATAAGTGTTTGGATTGCTGTGCCTTGATGGAATTACATCGTTCTATCCTCGTTTTATTTATTATGCAGTGTGGTCGAAATAGCGATCGACTGACTGCTTTAAAGTTTCAATGAGTGCCTCATCCATATATTGGTACTCGTCGGGTATATCGAGTACCTGAATCGGCTTGTGCTGCAATAAACGGCTAAACTGCGCTTTTAGGCGTTGTTTATGCTTATGTTCCATCACAAAAATTATATCTGCCCAATTAATATCAGCAGTTGTTACCGTGTGCCTTGCTCGTGGGCTTGTACCTGCAGAGCGGGCTTTAATGCCATTGTATTGGTTGAATACCTTTTCTGCCGTTGGGCTACGCCACTGGTTACGGCTACATAGATACCCAAGCCACCTCAAAATGCAGAATTCAGCGTTTCAC